>JAEWYJ010000059.1 GCA_023395695.1 Bacillota bacterium
CTTTTCAAGCGGCAACGATATTTTTTCGGCGTAAAACGCTTCCTGCGGCGTAACCTCAACCTGCGGCGGCAGGTATTCCTGCGTCATCATACCGGTGCGGTCGCGCTGGTAGCGTCGTCGTATTTCAGAGAGCGCACCGACAAGCCGCTCAATATCCTGCACGCGGTCCCCCACCGATACATAGGCCAGGATATTGCCCAAATCACCAAATTCAACCTGAATGTCATACTCGTCCCGCAGTAAATCGTAAACCTCAATACCTGCAAGGCCGATATCCAGCGTATAAACCGACAGCTTGGTCGCGTCAAAGTCAAAGATGCTGTCATTATTAACCAGCTCCTGCGCGTAGGCATAGTAGCCGCCGATGCGATTAATCTCCTCCCGGGCGTACTGTGTCAGATCCTGCACATGGCGGAAAATTTCTTTCCCGCGCAGCGCAAGATTCCGGCGCGAAATATCCAGACTTGAAAGCAGCAGATACGAGCCGCTCGTTGTCTGGGTCAGGTTGATAATCTGACTGACATAGCCTGCGTTCATATCGGGGCCGGCCAGCAGCAGCGAGCTTTGCGTTAAGCTGCCACCCGATTTATGCATGCTGACCGCCGCCATATCGGCCCCTGCCGACATGGCGCAAAGCGGCATTCTGCGCCCAAAATAAAAGTGGGTGCCATGTGCTTCGTCAGCCAGAACCTTCATACCGTGACGGTGCGCCAGCTGCGTAATGCTTTTAATATCTGAGCAAATGCCGTAATAAGTGGGGTTATTAATAAGAATTGCCACCGCATCGGGATGGCCTTTAATCGCTTTTTCAACCTGTGCGACCGACATACCCAACGAGATGCCGAGGCGGCGGTCCACCTCGGGGTTCACGTAAACAGGGTGCGCCCCGCAGAGCACCAGCGCATTAATCACACTGCGGTGTACATTGCGCGGCAAAATAATCTTGTCTCCGCGCTTGCAGCACGAGAGCACCATTGTCTGCACCGACGAAGTGGTGCCGTTGACCATAAACCAGGCGTTGGCGGCGCCGAACGCCCCGGCCGCCAGCGTCTCGGCATCCCTGATGACCGAGACGGGATGGCACAGGTTATCGAGCGGCTTCATTGAGTTGACATCCACTCCGACGCATTTTTCCCCAAGAAAGTCGCGCAGCTCCGGGTTGCCCCGGCCGCGCTTATGCCCGGGTACATCGAAGGGCACGACCCGCATTTTTTTAAATTCCTCCAGCGCCTCATAAATCGGCGCGCGTGTCTGATCCGACTGCATCATGCCGCCCCCTTTTTGATGCATCAGTAAATATTCCGCCCGCTGAAAATCTCAATCATCTCACGGCGCAGGTTGTTGGTAATTGCCAGCCGCTCCTTGGGCGGCAGTTCGTATACGTCGGTTTTAAAGAGGTAGTTTTGCAAATCCAGCTCCTTAATCAGCATCTTAGTATGAAACAGATTTGCCTCATAGACGTTGATATCAATGGCGTCATAGCGGTGCAGCGTTTCCTGCGCAATGTAGCGCTGAATCGAGATCATATCCTCATCAATAAACAGCTTTTTGCCGATAACATCGCGCGTAAAGCCGCGCACACGGTAATCCATTGTAATAATGTCGGAGTCGAAGCTGCCGATAAGGTAATCGAGCGTTGAGAGCGGCGTAATTTCGCCGCAGGTCGCCACGTCAATATCGACACGGAAGGTTGCAATGCTCGTCTCAGGGTGGTATTCGGGATAGGTATGCACCGTAACATGGCTTTTGTCAAGATGCCCCACAATGGTGTCGCCGCTGGGAATCATCGACTCCTCCGCTATCAGGATTGTCACACTGGCGCCCTGCGGCTCGTAGTCCTGACGCGAAATATTAAGCACCGTCGCGCCGATCATCTCGGTCAGGTGCGTCAATATTTTTGTCAGGCGTTCGGAATTGTATTGCTCGTCAATATAAGCAATATAATCCCGCTGCTCCCGCGCGGTGTTTGCGTAGCAGACGTCGTAAATATTAAAGCTCAGGGATTTTGTCAGATTGTTAAACCCGTAAAGCGTCATTTTTTGATCCATGTGCGCGCATCTCCCATCAAAAAAGTATGAGCCGGTTGTTTGACCTGCCGCTGTGCCGGCGGCTGCCGAACTCGGGCGAATAATACGCCGTGGGCCGATATCTGCCGGAATCTGGCGCCCGGCGCCAACCCAATAAAAACAGCACAAGCGCGGCGACATTTCGCCAGACACTTGTGCTTCGATTAAATCTGTTATTTTAAACAGGTTTCGCCCCTACTCCAAGCCGGGATAGGCGCAACCCCTTGTCGTTAAAATGTCAGAACAGTCAGAGTCTATATAGCAAATAGTTACTTTTACTACTCTTATTGATCGTTTCACAAGTTTTATGTGTCCGCTTACACATCGGTTTTAAGTAACCAACTTATAAAATTTGCGCTGTTAGCGCAATCAATAAGGCAACGAAAGTTGCCGCTCGGCATTTGACCCGGCTGTCCGTATGGCCATTCCTTCCCGCTGGAAGTGGTCAAAAACATTTGCGAATGGAAAGACCCCGTCTTACCAATCTGTTCTTATAAAGATTACTGTCATTATATTGGACAAACCCTGTAAATGTCAAGCAAAAAACGGGGATTTTTTTCGTGCCGCTCAATTGTTGAAATTATAACCGCCTCAAAAATTGCCCGGTGCAATAATCTGCCAGTTTTTTTGTACCTTATTAGCAGAATCCAATTTTTAAGGGAGGTATTTTACATGCAGTATAAAAAGACTGTTATTTCAGTATTATCCGCAATCCTTTTGCTGCTGGCCACTTTTGCCGCCTGTGGCAGCCTGAATTTAAACGAAAAGGCCTCGTATGACGACTCTTCGGTCGCAAGCAGCACGGCGACCGCCATAGCTTCGGAACGTGCTCAAATGGTTGCCGAAGCGCCGGCTGCGCTGGCCGCCGACCAGAAAACCGACATCGTCATCATGAACCCCGACCGCAAAATTGTCAAGCACAGCTATCTGACGCTGGAGACAAAGGAATTTGATACCGCGTTCCAACAGCTTTTGGCCGCTATTGCCGAGCAGGGCGGTTATATTGAAGGCCAAAGCACCAACGGCCAGAGCCTGACCCAGCGCGGCACCTATTACGAGCGCTCGGCCTCAATACAGGCCAGAATTCCTGCTGATAAGCTCGACAAGGTAACCGACGCGGTCGGCGGCATCTGCAATGTCATCTCAAAAAGTGAGAATATCGATGACATTACCGACAGTTATTTTGACTCGCAGGCTCGCCTTGATTCTTTGAAGCTACAGGAGGAACGGCTTTTAGACATTTTGTCTAAGGCTGAAAAGCTGGAGGATGTTATTTCGCTGGAGCGGGCGCTGTCCGATGTGCGTTACCAGATTGAATCGCTGACTGCGTCAATGCGGCGGATGGACAGCCAGATTGCATACTCCTACTTAAATCTGGACCTGCGCGAGGTGGTGGAATATCAGCCCGTCTCATCGGCGCCCAAGACGCTAGGCGAGAAAATTGCCGCCTCGTTTAAGCGCTCCGGCGAAAAATTGACCTGGTTTTTTGAGGCCTTGCTGCTCTTCTTCATAGAAGACCTGCCGCTGATTATTATTTGGCTGCTTATTTTTGGCGCTTTAGGTTTTTTGTTATTCAAAATTTTAAATCGCGCAAAAGTTAAAATGCAGCAAAAAAGAAAATTGAATTCTTTGATGCAGTCTAATCAAACGCAAGATTCACCTTCTGACAAGTAATGCAAACAGCTCATATAAGCTTTCAAAAGGTGATTGTCTTTCTTTTTTAAAAATGTTTCCGCGACATTTCTTTTGCGTATATTGCACAATCACGTGTTCTTGATACGTGGATTTTGCAGGACGTTTTATAAAAATTTCAAAATCGCTTGACGAGAAATGCAAGTTCATTTAGAATTACTTGCATAATCAAGGGCGATTACCGGGAGAGGCGTCCTTAGAAAGACGCCTCTTCTTATTTTTACCGCTTGATCGTTTGAAAAGGAGGGGCTCCCATGCAAAAAGAAGGTCAAATCAGAATCCCGTCCGGCTGCGCTATCTCCGGAATAATGGATCTTGAGGGCACGCCGATCAGCGGTGATGAGATTATCCGATCTATCGCGACGATGCATGACCGTTCCAACGGTCTGGGCGGTGGTTTCGCCGCGTATGGTATCTACCCACAGTACAAAAGCCACTATGCGTTTCATGTTTTTTACGAAGACCAGTCAGCCAAGGAGGTTTGCGAAAAATTTTTAGAGCGACATTTTGACATTGCAAACCTTTCAAAAATTCCGACAAGAAAGCATCCCCGCATCACCGATGCGCCGCTGCTCTGGCGCTACTTTATGCGGCCGCTGCAAAACAAGCTCGACCACAGCCAGCTTGACGAGCGGGAGTATGTCATGCGCTGCGTTATCCGCATCAACACAACCATGCCGGGGGCACATGTTTTTTCCAGTGGGCAGAACATGGGCGTTTTTAAGGCTGTGGGCTACCCTGAAGACGTCGGAGAGTTTTACCGGCTTGAAGAATACGAAGGCTATGCGTGGACGGCGCATGGCCGCTATCCCACCAACACGCCCGGCTGGTGGGGCGGCGCACACCCGTTTGCACTGCTGGACTATTCGGTTGTACATAACGGCGAAATTTCCTCCTACGACGCGAATCGCCGTTACATTGAGATGTTCGGCTACAAATGCACGCTGCTTACCGACACCGAGGTGATCACCTATATTATAGATTATCTTGTCCGTCGCAAGAATCTCACCCTAAAAGAGATGGCCAGCGTCATTGCAGCGCCGTTCTGGAGCACCATAGCCACAAAGCCCCCGGCGGAGCGCGAGCAGTTGACCTATCTGCGCAACACCTTTGCAAGCCTGCTGATGACCGGCCCGTTTTCAATTTTAGTCGGCTTTAACGGTGGATTGATGGCCTTAAACGACCGCTTAAAGCTACGCTCAATGGTCGTGGGGGAGCGCGGCAGCCGTGTCTACATCGCCAGCGAAGAGTGCGCCATCCGCGCCATTGAGCCGCAGCTTGACCGATTTTGGTCGCCAAAGGGCGGCGAGCCGGTTATTTTCAGATGCAAGGAGGAATCAGCATGTCTGCTTTAAATATGGCCTTGGAGTTCGCACCCAATTTTGAAGTTGCACGCAGTGAAAGCCGGTGTATTCTTTGCGGAAAGTGTGTTAACGAATGCAGCTACGGTGTTCATCAGTTCACGGCCGATAAAAAAGCCATGACCGAGAACAACAGCAAATGTGTCAACTGTTACCGCTGTGTCGCCATCTGTCCCACCAAAGCCATCAAGGTTATTCGTAACCCGCAGGCTGTCAATACCAGCAGCAACTGGAGCGCAAACAACATGCGCGAAATTTATCTGCAGGCCGCAACCGGCGGCGTGCTGCTCTCCGGGATGGGCACCACCAAAAACTATCCTCTTTACTGGGATAAGCTGCTCATTAATGCCGCACAGGTTACGAACCCCTCCATCGACCCACTGCGCGAACCGATGGAGACCCGCACTTACCTTGGCAAAACCTCGGCCAATATTCGCCGGGACGCTGCCGGCAACCTGATTAACACGCTGCCGCCCCATTTAACGCTGAATACGCCAATTATGTTTGCCGCCATGAGCTACGGCGCCATCAGTTATCCGGCCCACGAGGCGCTGGCCAGAGCCTCGACCGATCTGGGCACTTATTACAATACCGGCGAGGGCGGACTGCATCATGACCTGTATCAGTATGGTGCGCACACCATTGTGCAGGTCGCCTCGGGCCGTTTTGGCGTCCACCGCAAATATCTTGAAACCGGCGCGGCCATTGAAATTAAAATTGGGCAGGGTGCAAAGCCCGGCATCGGCGGGCATTTGGCGGGCACCAAAAACATCGGCGATATCTCCAAAACCCGAATGATTCCAGAAGGGAGCGACGCCATTTCCCCTGCGCCCCACCATGATATTTACTCTATTGAGGATCTGCGACAGCTTGTTTACTCGCTAAAAGAAGTAACAGCCTACAAAAAACCGATTATCGTCAAAATTGCGGCTGTTCATAACGTCGCATCAATTGCAAGCGGCATTGCGCGAAGCGGCGCCGACATTATTGCTATTGACGGCCTACGCGCCGGCACCGGCGCCGCCCCTACCCAAACCCGCGACAACGTCGGTATTCCAATTGAGCTTGCGTTGGCAGCAGTGGACGCCCGTCTGCGTGAGGAGGGGATTCGCAACGAAGTCTCGGTGGTCGCCAGCGGAACAATCCGCAATAGCGCCGACGTTATCAAAGCCATCGCACTGGGCGCCGACGCCGTTTATATCGGCACCGCTGCACTTATTGCAATGGGCTGCCACATGTGCCACAGCTGTCATACCGGCGGTTGCAACTGGGGCATCTGCACCCAGACACCTAAGCTGACCCGACGCTTGAGTGCCGACGAAGCGCACCGGCAGCTCGTCAACCTTATTGAGGGTTGGACACACGAGGTGAAAGAAATGATGGGTGGCATGGGCATTAATTCAATTGAGGCATTGCGCGGCAACCGCCTTATGCTCCGGGGTGTCGGACTGACCGACGCCGAGCTTAAAATTCTTGGCGTTCAGCACGCCGGCCAATAAGAGGGGGAGTCTGCTATGAAAATTGATGCGCACAATATGGATCAAACGCTTTTAAATCAGGCTATCCGCCGCGCACCGGCTGGAGAGATTGAGCTGGCAGGCTGCATGGGCCAGCGTTTTATTGGCGCGGGCGTCTCGGATAAAAAAATTGTAATTGACGGTGTGCCCGGTAACGCACTGGGCGCTTATATGGACGGCGGCACTATTCTGGTCGGCGGAAATGCGCAGGATGCCACCGGCGACACGATGAATGACGGCCTTATCGTAATCCACGGTTCATCCGGAGACGCCACAGGTTATTCGATGCGCGGGGGGGCTATTTTTGTCAAGGGCAATGCGGGCTACCGCGCCGGCATTCACATGAAAGCCTACCAGGACAAAATTCCACTGCTGGTCATTGGCGGCGTTGCAGGCAGCTTTTTGGGCGAATATCAGGCAGGAGGGCATATTCTCGTGCTGGGCCTGGGCTGCGAAGATCGTGTTCCCTTCGGCTATTTCTGTGGCACCGGCATGCATGGCGGCAAAATATTTGTTCGCTCCGAGCAACCGCTGACCAATCTGCCGCCACAGGTGCTGGCTTCTGACGCTTCAGACGAAGATATGCAGGAGATTATGCCCTACATTACTGAATACTGCGAGCGGTTTGACATTAAGATAACAGCCGTTCTGCCCTACCATTTCTATGTACTGACCCCCAATGCTAAAAGCCCCTATAAAAGACTTTATGCTATCAACTAACCCCTATATCGTCGAAACCGCGTATTTACACCTTGTAAATACGCGGTTTCGATTTTAACAATAATATAGAAGCTCTTTGCTTAGGCAGCATCATT
>JAEWYJ010000084.1 GCA_023395695.1 Bacillota bacterium
GCTTGTAACAGATATTAAAATTAGTGGAGGAGGGGGTGGTGATAGGGCCTCAAATGTTATAGACGGAGCAATGAAAGGGTGGACGGTAGCGAGTAAGTTGCCACTGCCGGTATGGGGGAAACTTGCATTAGCTGCAAGCATTTTAATACTTGGCGGTTCAAAACAAACAGACGCCGAGTTCATAAAATGGTATGAGCAGGAGCGTCCATATTCCGTAAGCAATAAGGCTTTGGATGCTGGCAAAGAAGCTGAAAAGTTGGTTGCCGAATTGAGCGGAACAGCCTATGAAGAACCGAGCAATGACCCACCGCTTACCGACTGGTTTATGACCCATACCAGCCTTCCACCCGATTTGGCGGTTCCAACTACTTCCAGGGAGGCTGCCGCCCTCATGGACGAAATAGAAGTCGCGCGCGCAGCTGTATCCGCTAAGAAGGGAGAAACCAAAGGTTATGCTAAGGTGGCAGCGCATGACAGCAGCTCGGAGTATAGCAACCTTATGCGCCATAACGGTGTGAAACCAGATGAAATAACCTATGGCCTGAATACCGAGTACGACCATTTAATGCGGTATAACGTCCAAGAGACCATCGTCGCCATGCCGCCTCAGTCGGCGCAGGTCGTTGTACAAGCCGTGCCGGCGGCAGCGCCTGAGCAGACCATCACCATCCATATGAACAACGAGATTAAGGGCGCGCTTTATGACGCGCGGGCGTTTAAAGACCTGAGCGACTATCTCGTCGACCGGCTCAAAGAGCAGTTCGACAGGCGGGGCGTCCGCTATTCAAATAACTGGTAAAAATCATTTAACAACAGAAAGGAAGGCCCAAAAATGGATATGTTAAGCGTTGTTGAGGATATTGTCCACGAAATTTTACGCGTCGAGCCGCTGACCCGGGTGCAGTACGGCACCTTTACCGGTACGCACATGCGCATCGATGCGCTGCCGCTCGACCTGCCGATGGATATGATCGAAATTCCCCCGTCGCTGCAAAGCTTTGAAGCGACAATGAGCTGTGCGCTCACCGAGGGACAGGGCGTTGAGATTACCGGTAGCGGCAGCGTGCGTAAAATTACGCTGACCGACGTGCCGGTCACCCTCACGCGCGGCTTAAAGCCGGGCAACAAGGTGACGCTGCTGCGGCACAACGGCGGGCAAAAGTTTACGGTGCTCGACAAGCTCTAGGAGAAAAAGTCCGCGGTGCAAAATCCTGTTTGCCGCGGGCGCTCAAGACAGTCTAAGCCGGCGTATGCCATCATAAGCTTTAAGGACAGGCGCAGCCCTGACAGGGGAATGCAGGGCCGGCGCCGAGCGGCATAAAATCTATAGCCCAACCGGCTATAAGGGAACAACAGGCGCCGCGCGAAAACATCACAGCCGCGCGAGCTGCAAGAAAGGAAGAACGTGATGATTAAGCAGGTAATTGACATTTCGGAGCACAACCTACGGCAGGGGGCAATCGACTGGCAGCGGGTGCGCGCCGCCGGTATCGACGGCGTCATGCTGCGCGCGGGCTGGGCGGGCTACTACGGCGACCTTGTAAGGGACGACGCCCTCGATGAAAGCATTAAAGCCGCAAGCACGGCGGGACTGGCCGTTGGCCTGTATGTTTACGCTTACACCAAAACGCCGGCGGCGGCCCACCGCGCGGCGGGGCAGGCGGTGGAGATTGCCGAGCGGCACCCGGGCAAAATTAATATGCCAATCGCCTTTTGCGTGTGGGAGACCGACCTGCCCTGCCTCGTTGGTCAGGGCAAGGAGGGGCTGACCGACAGCGTTATCGCTTTTTTGTTTGAGATTGAACGCCTGGGCTACTGCGGCGTTTTTCATACCTATACCGCCTTTGCGCTAACCTATTTAAACCTTACCCGGCTCTGCGCGCGCGACGTCTGGATTGCCGACTACCGCGGCGACGAAGCGGTGCTGCAGCGCCAGCTGGGCCGCCGGGATTACGGCATGTGGCAGTATATTGGCGAGCGGGGCGCATGCGACGGTGTGCCGGGCGGTTGCCGCCGCAGCCATTGCTATATCGACTATCCGTTGTACATAGCCAAGCGCCGGCTCAATAATCAGGACTGCTCCGCAAAGGTCAGGGCCTGACGAGCCGATGTATTTTAAAAGCGGCCCAGCGTCGGCGTGCCTATTTTTTGAGTTGCAGGGCGGACGCCGCAGCCGGTCTGGCCCCGGCAACAAGGACAACGCAGCAATGCGAAAAACCGGCCGTCAGGATGGGACGGTTTTGAAGCTGGACGGTTATAAAATAACCGCGCCGAGCCTGCTTTGCCTTCCAACCGGCCTGACACAGCAACAAAAGCTGCCGCCCGATGCTTGCGGGCGGCAGCTTTTTGGCTTGTAAATAACGCTTCTCAGTCAATAATAACGACAGGCTTAATCAGATCGGCGGGTTTTTTGTCCATCAGCTCAAAGGCGTCGGGAATTTTATCAAAGCCGTGCAGCCGGTGCGAGATGAGCTTTGTCGTATCAATGCGGCCGTGCTTGATTAATTCGAGCATCTTTTGAATTCTGACCGCGCCGCCGGGGCAGAAGCCGCCGCGGATGGTTTTGTTCGCCATGCCCAAACCCCACGAATAAGCGGGCATGGAAAGCACATCCTTAATATCAAAGAAATTGACGTTTGAAATATAGCCGCCCGCGCGGGTCATATCCACGGCCTGCCGGAAGGTTTCCTGCGTGCCGCCCGCAATAATGACCGAATCGGCGCCGCCGGTCATCTCAAGCACCTGCGCGACAATGTCGCCGGCCTTGTAGCTGACAATGTCGGTCGCACCGTATTCTTTGGCAACCGCTACGCAGTTGGGGCGGGTGCCGACGGCGATAATGCGCCCCGCGCCGTGCAGCCTTGCGCCTGCGACCGCCATCAGCCCCACCGGGCCGATGCCGATGACGACAACGGTGTCGCCAAAGCGGATGTTCGCGTTCTCAACGCCGTGCAGGCCGGTGGACATCATATCCACGGTCATGACCGCCGCCTCGGGCGAGACGCCCTCGGGCAGCGCAACAAGGTTGGCATCGGCCAGATTGACGTGAAAATATTCGGCGAAGGTGCCGTCCTTAGAGCCTAAAAACTTAAAGCTTTGCATCACCCCTTCGTCGTGGGCGTTATATTCGCCCTGCACGCCGGGGGCCAGCCAGTTGGGGGTAACGCAGGGCACCACAACGGCGTCGCCCGGCTTGAATTTTGTAACAAGACTGCCAACCTCGTCCACAATACCCACGGCCTCATGGCCGAGAATCAGATTCTTTTTTACACTTGAGCCGCCGTGCAGCACATGCACGTCCGACGAGCAGGGCGCCACGACGGTCGGGCGGACAATTGCGTCAAGCGCGCCGCAGGCGGGGCGCTGCTTTTCAATCCAGCCCGCCGTATTTAAATCCAACATGCCAAAACCCTTCATACTTTATAAGCCTCCTTGCGCGTATATTATAAGTCCTTTTTATATTATAAGATAATGTTAAAAAAATATCAAGTAGTAAAACAGGAATTATTTTTAATTGTGCACGGCCGCATAGCCTTTATCCCCCGGATAAAAGCAGCAAAAGCCGCTTGTTTTCCGGCATTTTTTGTGTGGATAATCTGTAAATTCCGGCAGAAAAACAGCCCGGATCTGTCTGGTGAAAGGCGGCGGTTATTGACATCAGGGGGTTTTGAGGGTACTATATAAAGGAATTTGACCGTGCTGCCGATGGATATGCTCCCTGCCGCGCGCCTTGTCCCGGCAGGGATTTTTATATTCGCCCGGCGCGACTTCTTAAAAATTTTCTGCGGCCGTTTTGCCTCCAACGCAAAGCGCAGCCCAAACGCCCGGAGCAAGGACCGGTATTTCGGCCCTGCCGGCGGCTTTTATTGCGGGGCTGCCGCCCTTTGCGGCTTTTTAAGAACTGTGCCGGCCGGCGCCCGAAGGAGGGGCTTTTTTTGCCTAAAGTCACGCTGCTATGTCATACCCCTGACCCTGAGCGGGTGGTGGCCGCCGCCGCCAAGCTGTGCTATTCGGCGCAGTCAGTCGAGGGGCTGTTAGACGGCCTGACCCCCGAAAAAACCGGGGGCTTTTTAAAAATGCTGATGGAGCTGGGCCACGAAAGCCCGGTGGAGCATGTCAGCTTCACCTTTGCGATCGAGGGGGTGTCGCGCGCGCTTTTAGCGCAGATTACCCGCCACCGCATTGCGTCCTACAGCGTGCAGAGCCAGCGCTATGTGCGGCTGTCGCCCTTTGAATACGTCACCCCGCCCGAGGTGGCCGCAGACCCCGACGCGCTTTTGGCCTACCGCAGCGCGATGAAGGCCGCCGCCGAGAGCTATGAGAAGATTACCGCCATCCTCAAGGAAAAGCATTTAAAAGTGCTGCTCGCTCAGGGCATGCCGGAAAAGCAGGCCGCGTCCAGGGCCGAAAAACAGGCCATTGAGGACGCGCGCTTTGTGCTTCCCAACGCCTGCGAGACCCGCATGATTGTTACGATGAACGCGCGCAGCCTTTATAATTTCTTTAACCATCGCTGCTGCACCCGCGCCCAGTGGGAGATCCGTGAGGTGGCCGACCAGATGCTGATGCTGGTCAAGCAGGTTGCGCCGCTGCTGTTTTCGCATTCCGGCCCGCCCTGCGTGTCGGGCGGCTGCCCCGAAGGTAAAATGAGCTGCGGAAGAATGAAAGAAATGCGGGAACGCTATAATAGTTGATGGGCTCCGTGAGCGCGCTGTATCTGCGCGGATATTTTGGCGCTCAGGGAAAATCAGGCGTGCGCCTGTCGCGCAGGACAACGAGGCGGCATGAAAAAACGTCGCAGGGGCTGGGCGGTTCGGGCGTTAATGATCAATGAGGGGGTGCCGGAAAAATGAACGGCAGGCTGATTGTTTTTGAGGGCTTGGACGGCAGCGGCAAGGCGACGCAGGCGGCTAAAGCGGTGCGGCGGCTGCAGGAGGCCGGGCAGCCGGTGCGGGGCATCTCCTTTCCGGACTATAACAGCGACTCGTCGGCGTTGGTCAGAATGTACCTGCGCGGGGAGGTCGGTGCGCTTGATACGGTCAACGTTTATGCGGCGTCGGGCTTTTATTCGCTCGACCGCTATATCAGCTACGAGCGCGAATGGAAAACGGATTATCTGGCGGGCAAAACCATCATCGCCGACCGTTACACCACCTCCAACCTCTGCCACCAGATGGCCAAGCTGCCGCGCGGGGCGTGGATGGACTATATCCATTGGCTTGAATACTATGAATATGTGCTGCTTGCGCTGCCAAAACCAGATAAAGTGCTGTATCTCGATATGCATCCCGAGGCTTCTCAGCGCCTGATGGCGCAGCGCTACTGCGGTGACGAGGCCAAAAAGGATCTGCACGAGCGCGACCGCGCCTATCTGGCGGCCTGCCGCGAGGCGGCGCTTTTTGCCGCCGCAACGCTGGGCTGGACCGTTTTGCCCTGCTCGGATGCGGCGCACAATCCCTACCCCATTGAGGAAATTGCCAACAGGGCTTTTTCCGAGATATCTAAAGAGTAAATTATTCGGAGGCTTTATGCTGGAATTCAGAGAGATTACAATGGCCGACAAGGACTGGACGACGCAGGTTATGCGCTACGCCGAGCTGCGCGGCAGCGAATACACCTTTGCGAACCTTTTTAACTGGTCGGCTACTTACACGGTGCGCATTGCGCGCTTTGACGATTTTATGCTGGCCCGCAGCGGTGCGGTGCGTATGCACTACCTTTACCCCGCCGGGCGCGGCGACCTTGCCGGTGCGCTGGCGGCCATGGAGGCCGACGCCGAAGCCAACGGCATTGCGTTTGAAATGTATGGCATTCCGACCGAGGGCGTTGAAAAAATTGAGCAGCTTTACCCCGGCCGGTTTAAATTTACGCCGGTGCGCGACAATTTTGACTACATCTACAGCCGCGAAAGCCTGGCGACGCTCGCAGGCAAAAAGCTGCACGGCAAGCGCAACCACATCAACCGCTTTATGAGCATGTACCCCGACTGGCGCTACGAGCCGATAAGCGAAAAAAATATTGACGATGCCAAGGCGATGAACGCCGAATGGTGTAAGCAGAACGGCTGCTACGACAAGCACAGCAGCCTGCACCGCGAGGCCTGCGCTGTGCGCAGCGCTTTTAACCACTATTTTGAGCTGGGGCTGACCGGCGGCGCACTGTATGTGGACGGTAAGGTTGTGGCCTTTACCTTTGGCAGCGCCGTCACCGACGACACCTTTGTCGTGCATGTCGAAAAGGCATTTTCGGACATTCACGGCGCGTATACGATGATTAACCAGCAGTTTGTCACAAACGCACTGAGCGCGTATAACTATGTAAACCGTGAGGACGATCTCGGCGAGGAGGGCCTGCGCAAAGCGAAGGAATCCTACCGCCCTGTGATGATGTACGAGCGCTATGTCGCCGCCGAAAAATGATGGAAGAGCAAAAATACACCTTCACACAGGCGACCGCTGCCATGGCGGGGCCGTTAAAGCAGCTTTGGCAAACCGTTTTTGGCGATGCCGAGGCTTATATCAGCCTGTTTTTTGAACATCGGTTCGCACCCCGGAACACGATGGTCGCCCTTTTTGAGGGGGCACCGGTCGCAATGCTTTATCTGCTCCCTATTACAATTCGACAAAATAATATTGATTATGACGCGCGGTATATCTATGCCGTCGGTACGCACCCCGATTTTCGTTCTCAGGGCCTGAGCGGCAGGCTGCTGGCGGCGACTCACGCGCGTCTGACCGCCGCGGGCGTCGCCCTGTCGCTGCTTGTCCCGGCAGAGCCGTCGCTGTTTGATTATTACGGCGCGCGCGGCTATAAGACCGAGTTTTATCGCAAAACGGTTGCCTGCACCGCCCCGCCGGACGGCCCCGCGGCGGTGCTGACGCCCGCCGGCCTGCCCGACCTGCTGGCGCTGCGCGACCGCGCATTCGGCCAAAGCGGCCTGTATGCCCGCTGGGACGCCGGTGCGCTGGACTACCAGCAGCGTGAGGCGGCGCTGCTCGGCGGTGAGACGCTTGCCTTCAGCGCGCCCGAGCCGGGCTATGCGCTGTGTTACCCTGCCGGAGAGGCTGTTCTCGTCAAGGAGTGGACAGGCACAGCCCTTTACCCGGCGGTTTTAAACGCGATTGCCGCGCGGTATGGCCGCGATAAAATAACGCTTTTGCTCCCCGCCGATTTTGACGCGGAGAGCGAGGCCCGGCCCTTTGCCATGACCAAATGGTATCTTGCAGAAAGGAATGCGCCGCAGGGAAGGGCTGCCTATCTCTCGCTGGTATTGGATTGATGGAAAGACCGACGAACATCAAGGAATATAAAAACGCGCTGCGCAAGCGCTATAAGGAGCGCCGCAGCCTGATGACGCAAGCCCGCAAGGCCATGGCCGACCACCGCATTGCGGTGCGGTTGCGGTCGCTGGCCAGCTACCGGCGCGCCAAGACGGTGCTGGTCTATGTCTCAATGCCCATTGAGGTGGACACCCGGGAGATTATCCAGAAGGCGCTTTCGGACGGAAAACGTGTGGCGGTGCCGCGCTGTGTGCCCGGTACCCGCGAGATGGAGTTTTACCTCATCGACAGCCTGGAGGCGCTTTTGCCCGGTACCTTTGGCGTTTTGGAGCCAGCCCCTCGCCCCGAGCGTCTTCTGACCGATTTTTCGCACAGCATCTGTGTGGTGCCCGCGCTCGCCTGCGACCGCGGCGGTTACCGTCTGGGGTATGGCGGCGGTTATTACGACCGTTTTTTACGCGATTATCCGGGCGAAAAGGTGTTGATACTATATAAGTGCTGTTTGGTGCCGCATCTGTGGCATGGCCGGTACGACGTGCCGGTTGACCGTGTTGTCACTGAATATTTTACCGCCGCCACGGCCGTGCGTTCTTCGGGCGCGCGATAGATGATTAATTGGCGCTTTTAATCGTGCTTTTGGGGCGCGGCGCAGCTGGTGTTACAGCGCTTGCCTGCCGGCGCCGGTATACGTGCCCTGCTTTTTATAGTCAAACCGGCAGAAAACCAATGCGTCTTGACGGGCGCCAGCCCATCTGCGTTCTTCGCCTTGTCGGCCACAAAACAGCCATGCCAATCCGGTATCGTTTTTCAGCGGTATGGCTACAGCATTTAAATACGCCGACTGTAAAAATTTGTGCGGGCAGGAACCCAGCGCCGTTTGGCAAAAAATTAACCGCCGGCGCGGCCGGGCGCCCTTTGTCAGGTTGGGCTTTGTCTTGTCCTGTTCGGACAAAAACAAAAAGCCCCTTTTGGGGCTTTTTGTTTGGCGCTACGCCTAAGTAAGAGAAGCTATTGGGCTAGCAGCCGCAACCGCAGTTGTTGCATCCGCAGTTGTTGTTACCGCAGGAAGTGCCGGCCACATTGCCGCATCCGCAACCACAGTTGTTACCACAACTGGTGCCTCCCAGCCCACCGCCGCAGCAGCAGAACAGCAGGATGATGATAATGATGATCCACAGACAACCGGAATTATTACCCCACATGTCAAATTCACCTCACATTGATGATTTATTACATACTATGCCTTTGGTGTGATGGTGGTTACAATGTACGAAGGGAGAAACCCGCATGAAAAAAAATTTATTTGAAGAAGGCCGTCCCCGGCCGGAGGGCAGGCGGCGCCGCTCCAACGGAATGGCGCTGCTGCTTTCGGTGCTGCTGGTGCTTGGCGCGGCCGGCTTTCTGGCCTTTTTTGCTATTTCAAGCGCGACCGACCTGCTCGCCTTCGGCAAAGAGAACCGGCAGATTGAGGTGACGATTGAAAATGGCATGTCGGTCAACGAAATTGCCCAGCTTCTGGGACGCAGCGGTGTTGTGGAGCAGCCGCTGACCTTCAGGCTGTATGCCGCGCTGCGCAATAAGGACCATGGTTTTCAGGCGGGCAGCTATGTGTTCAACTCCAATATGAGCTACGACCGCATTATTACGGCGCTGCGTTCGGGCGATATTATCAAGGAGGAGGTCACCATCACCTTCTACGAGGGCATGACGCTGCGCGAGATTGCCGCCGCGCTCGAAAATGAGGGCGTCTGTTCGGCAAAGGCCTTTATAGAGTATACCCAGACCGGGGAACTGACCTATGAATTCATTGACATGATGCCTGAAAGCGACCTGCGCTTCCGTCGGCTGGAGGGGTATATTTTCCCCGACACCTACGATTTTTACGTCGGTGAGAATGTGCAGTCGGTGGCTAAAAAGTTTTTGCGCAACTTCCAGAGCCGCATTATGCCCGACATTTATTCCAAGATACAGGACGCAGGCATGACGCTCGACGAGGTGATTACCCTTGCCTCGGTCATTCAGAAGGAGGCGGGCAACCCCGAGGAGATGCGCATGGTGTCCTCGGTGTTCCACAACCGTATGGATGATGCGGCCGCCGGACTGCCGATGCTGCAATCCGACGTGACAATTTTTTATGTGGAAAACGACATTAAGCCCTACCAGACCCGCGCCATTCAGGAGATGTACGACGCTTATAACACCTATGTGCGCAAGGGCCTGCCGGTCGGTCCTATCTGTTCGCCCGGCTTAGACGCCGTTCAGGCGGCGATAAACCCCGAGGAGTCGCAAAACTATTTCTTTGTGACCGACGTCAACGGCAAGTACTACTACAGCAAAACACTCGACCAGCATTACGCCAACGTCCGCAAGGCGGCCGCCGCCGGCGGCGCCAAGCATGGCACCGACGTACAGTAAGCCGGCATACAGCCGACGAACTTAAAAAGCATACGGTCTTGGCGCTGTGTTTTAAGT
>JAEWYJ010000163.1 GCA_023395695.1 Bacillota bacterium
GAATAACGAGCAGCAAATTAAAAACCGCCGAGGTCTGATCCCGATTAGGTCCAGCCAGCGCAATGCCAAAGCCGTACAGTATCGTCATCAGCAAATAGGAGCCGAGCGTGCTGTTCCTTTTTAAAAACAGCAGGCGGTTATATGACAGCGCCAGCGCAGCAAGCGACAATGCGGTTGCCAGATAAATTTTGCGGTATATTTCAAGAAACGGCAATGCAAACGAAGCGGCCATCAAAAATGACGTCATAATAAGCGCCATCTTAAGGATGTATCCAATCGTCTCCCGGTTGGTGGTCAATATCGCCTTTTTGCAGACAATATAGTCTGCACTGGCATGCCCGTAATATTGAAGCAGTCGCATATAATTCCCCCTGTCGCTGCAAGCGGAATAGCATTCTATAAAATTAGGTTGAACTATTTATTATTATACTATACTATATTGATAAAAGCGAAAACAATTCTCAAACATAAATTAAAAAAGAAATGACAAAGCACATACAAACTTGAAAAAACCGGCGTATTTTAATATAATAAGTAAAAATGATCGGAGCTGATGAAATGGTTATACACGCTTCTGCTGAGGACTATCTTGAGGTGATACTGGTTTTGACCGAACGTCTCGGGCTGGTGCGCTCTATCGATATTGTCAATGAGTTGGGCTATTCAAAGCCGAGCATCAGCGTCGCCATGAAAAAACTGCGGGAAAACGGCTATATTGAAATGGACGACGAAGGGTACATTCGCCTGCTGTCACCCGGTATGGAAATTGCCCTACGTATCTATCGCCGGCACAAGCTGCTTAAGAGCTTTTTAATCAGCCTTGGGGTTGACGAAGCCGTCGCGGCCGACGACGCCTGCAAAATTGAACATTGTATCAGCGACGAAACCTTTGAAAGGCTGGCCGAGCATGTCGAATCGGGTTCTGCGGGCTGAAAATGTCTGACACTTAATAAAGGGAGCCCCCGGTGAGGGGGGCTTCCTTTTATAGCAGTGCTGTCACTGAGCAAGAAAGGTCGGACAGCCGCGCGTTAATTACTGTTTGTTTTCCTGAGCGTCCCGGCTGCCGGACAGCCGGCCAATCTGGGTGGCAGCGTATTGCTGCATGGCGTCAAAGGTACTCTGGACAAGGTTTTCGAGCACCTGGCGCGTAATGAACGGCTTTAGCATCGCCGGCACCATGCCGTAAAGGGCGGTGACTACCCATTCAAATTTTTCGCCGCCGGCCTTGGTGGTATCCTCGTAAACACGCTCCGCCTCGTCAATCAGCCTGGCGACGTAGCAGCTGATTTTTGTATTCGTCTGATAATAAATTGAAGCCGCGCCCAACGTAAACAATGCCAGCCATTTAACCAGTTCGATAGCAGCATCTATGGTCATATTGATCGCCTCCTCGTGAATCATAATATGCCCTTTCGCCGGTAACGTTCCGCCCGCCGGCAACCTGTGCCAGACCGTTGCGCAAACAAGTACCCACCCTGTGCCGGCATTGCACCGCACAGCGGCGGCCATGAGCCCACTGAGCCTTTTTATAAATTTTTGTATCATCGATTTTTGACTGGAGGTTTCCGCCATGAAAATATCCACCAAGGGCCGATACGCGCTGCGCGTTATGATAGACCTTGCCGGGCGCCAGGAGGGAGCCGTCATTTCGCTGCGCGACATTTCACAGCGGCAGGGTATTACGCTAAAATACCTGGAGCAGATTATCCCCCTGCTTTCCCGTGCGGGCCTGCTCAAAAGCGTGCGCGGCAGCAACGGCGGTTACCGTCTGACCCGCTCCGTCTCCGCATACACTGCGGGAGAAATTCTGCGCGCCGTTGAGGGCAGCCTGGTGCCGGTCGCCTGCCTTGAGGATGACCCCAACCTTTGCCCCCGCTGCGACGACTGTAAGACGCTGCCCTTCTGGCAGGGTCTTTCAAAGGTAATCGATAACTATGTCGACGGCGTAACCCTTGAAGACCTGCTGCACGGCGCACCATTCACACAAGCGCAGTAACAGCCCCGTCGGTTCATTGGCCCATTGGAAGAAACAGCGTCGCATTACCATGCATACTTTAACGCCGCAGCCCGCCAGGCGCAGCAAACCGACGCCCGTCAAGGCCTATTAACCCGGCAGCACAAAAAACAGGTCGTAAGAGTCATAGGCTTTTTAAAGTTTATCAGCCTGTAAATATGGCCCCGCAGCAAATCTTGCCGCGGGGCCTTTGCTTTTTTTCTTGACAAGCTGCCTGAGCGTGTACTATAATGGCAAAAGTAATTTGAGAATCGATTTCAAATCGGCGGTAATTGAAAGATGTTGCATCAAAGAAATAATAGAATCCGGCTTATCACGGTACTGGCGCTCTGCATGCTGGCGCTGACAATGACCCTTTCGCTGGCGGTTATTGCTGGCCACCCCCATCACGACTGCCGGGGAGCAGGCTGCCCCGTCTGCCTGTATAGGGAACAGGCTGCCGCGGCGCTGCGCGCGCTGTCCGCCGCAGGTCTTGCCATCTTTTTAAACATACCGGGTGCTTTGGGCCTGTGCATTTGTGCCACCGCGGTCGGCAGCGTCCCGCAGCCGGCCGGACGCACACTGGTTGCGCTACGTACCCGCATGGATAATTGAACCGTCCGACACCCCGAGAAGCCCACTATAACGTCACACGTCCTGAACGTATGACCGACATAACATGCTGGAGGAAGCTATGAAAAAACTCTTTTTGATCGTGCTGGCTGCCGCAGTGGCAGTCTTTCCGCTTTCCGGTTGCGCAAGCCGCCCCACCTCGTCCGCAGCATCCGAGCCGCAGGCGCACCGACTGAATATTGTCACCACCATTTTCCCGCAGTATGATTTTGCGCGCGAAATTACAAGCGGCAGCGCCGACATCACCATGCTGCTGCCCCCCGGCGCAGAAAGCCACACCTACGAGCCCGCGCCGCAGGATATTATAGCGATACAGAATTGCGATCTTTTCGTCTATGTGGGCGGTGAGAGCGACGTATGGATCGACGATATTCTCGACTCAATGGGAGATAAGGCCCCCGCGACACTAAAACTGATGGACTGTGTCACCGTCGTGGAGGTGGAACTGGT
>JAEWYJ010000233.1 GCA_023395695.1 Bacillota bacterium
AGGTTGCACAACGCAATCTGCGCTGGTACGCCATCAAGCTGTTTGAGCGCGACGAAAAGGTCATTGGAGAGCTGAAGCTGGATGCTGCGCTGCTTTCGCATATTGAAGAGCATATTGCCGCCTGTGAAGCTGAGATGAACGATGACGCTGAGAGTATTATCACCAACCAGCGTTACGCCTACATCTCCAAGGTGGTTTCCGGCAGCGTCAAAAAGAAAAACCAGTCCAAATTCACCGGCTCTGACAGAATAGACCAGATTGTTACCAACCGCATTCTGGCACTGCCCATCTTTGCCGCGATTATGTTTGTTGTTTACTATATCTCGATTACGACCATCGGCGATATACTGACCGGCTGGACCAACGATACATTGGTCGGAGAATGGATTATGGGCCCGCTCGGCGAATGGATGGCCGGTATCGGCGTAGCCGACTGGCTCACCGGTCTGGTGGTGGACGGCATTATTGGCGGCGTAGGCGCTGTCATCGGCTTTGTGCCGCAGATGCTTGTGCTGTTCCTGCTGCTCGCCATTCTGGAAGATATCGGTTATATGGCCCGCGTGGCGTTCATCATGGACAGAATTTTCCGTCGCTTCGGACTTTCAGGCAAGTCCTTTATTCCCATGCTCGTCGGCTCGGGCTGCGGTGTTCCCGGCGTTATGGCCAGCCGTACCATTGAAAATGAGCGCGACCGCCGTATGACTATTATAACCACCACCTTTATTCCCTGCGGCGCTAAAATGCCGATTGTCGGCCTTATTGCAGGCGCATTGTTCGGCGGCGCATGGTGGGTCGCACCTTCCGCCTACTTTATTGGCGTGGCTGCCGTAATCGTTTCCGGCGTCATTCTTAAAAAGACAAAGGCCTTTGCGGGCGATCCCGCTCCCTTTGTTATGGAGCTGCCTGCGTACCACGTCCCTGCTGCCGGCAACGTTCTGCGCAGCACCTGGGAGCGCGGCTGGTCCTTTATCAAGCGCGCCGGTACCATCATCCTTGCTGCCAGCGTATTTGTCTGGTTTACCTCCAGCTTCGGCTTTGTTGAGGGCAGCTTTACGATGGTCGAGGATATGGACCATTCGGTGCTCGCGGCTATCAGCGGTTCCATCGCCTTTATTTTTGCCCCGCTTGGCTTCGGAACATGGCAGTCCACCGTTGCGACTGTTATGGGCCTTATCGCCAAGGAGGAGGTTGTCGGTGTATTCGGCGTACTCTACGGTGTCGTCGGCGATGCGCTTGAAATGGTCGAGGAAGGCGTGTTTGAAAGCCTTTCACCCATTGCGGCACATTTTACCACGCTGTCGGCTTACTCCTTCCTGGTATTTAACCTGCTTTGCGCACCTTGCTTTGCCGCAATCGGCGCTATTAGGCGCGAAATGAACAGCACTCGGTGGACCCTGTTCGCCGTTGGCTACCAGTGCGGCTTTGCCTATGTCATTGCACTTATTGTCTATCAACTCGGATTGTTCTTCTCCGGCAACGGTTTCACCGCTGGAACCGCCGTCGGCATACTGTTCCTGGCCGCTCTGCTGTGGCTGCTGTTCCGCAAAAACCCTTATGAGCATCACAGAGAGGAGCGCCATATAAAATCGGAGGCGAAAGCAAATGCTTGAGTTCTTTTCTGCAAATCTTCCTACCATTTTAGTTGGGGCTGTCGTATTTTTAGTGATCGGACTCGTTGTTATCAAGCTGATTAAAGATAAGATTAACCATAAAAGCAGCTGCGGCTGTGGCTGCGCGCATTGCCCGAGCGAAAGCGCCTGCCACCACGAATGATTTTGGCACGGGGCATGGGCAAATTTGTTCATGCCCCTTTGCTTTGGAGGTTTTCATGCAACTGACGGCTTCACAAGTACGATATCTGCTGGCAATAGCGGATTTATCCCAAAAGAAGACCCCTGTCAGCTCGTCAGACATTGCCGACAAGCTGCAGGTAACCCGCCCCTCTGTCAACAAAATGCTGAGCGTGCTCTCGGAGAAAAAGCTGCTTGAAAAGAGGCGCTACGGCACGGTTAATTTAACCGCTTTAGGGGTTGAAATTTCCGGCGACTGCGGCAAGCGCGTCTCTCTGCTGTCGGATAAATTGGCAGGCGCGCTGGGCTTTGCACCCGACGACAGCAAACGCTGCTCTATTATTCTGGTCAGCGAAATGCCGGATCTGGCGCTTTAGCTTTTCTTCTAACTTTTTTCGGCATCTCTTTTAACGCAATATAAGCGCCGCAGGGCGCTTATATTTTGTATGAACGCATCTCAAAATCTCTCTTTAAAAAGCTTGCCGCGGGTATTTAAATTATAAATATTTTGACGCTGCATATCCTTCGGCATAAATTTGGCGCATACAGAAAGCAGGATGTTTTAGTGACAGACGACCTCAGAGAATCTCCCCTCATGCTGTTCCACGCACTTCTGGCAGCGATTGTCACCGCTATGGAGGCAAGAGACAGCTATACCGCCAGCCATTCCTCCCGCGTAGCCGAATTTGCCGAATTCCTGTGCAGGTTGCTGCAACTACCGGACGAGCAATCCGAGACAATTCATATTGCAGCCCATGTACATGATATTGGGAA
>JAEWYJ010000310.1 GCA_023395695.1 Bacillota bacterium
GTGCATCACCTGTGACAGCTCGTCCATTGAAAGCCCGAACGCGGGGTCGGCGGCAATGCGCTGAAGAAGATCGTTTTTGCCGCCCTCCTCTTTGACGACGCGGGCCGCCGCCAGCGAGTGGGTGCGCAACCGTTCGTGCAGCTCCTGCCGGTCGCCGCCCTTCTTGACCGCCTGCATCATGATGTTCTCAGTCGCCATAAATGGCAGCTCAGCCATGACACGGGCCTCGACAACCTTGGGGTAAACCACCAGTCCGTCGCAGACGTTGAGCATAAGCTGCAGAATGGCGTCCACCGCCAGAAACGCCTCGCTGACCGCTATACGCTTATTGGCCGAATCGTCCAGCGTACGCTCAAACCATTGCACCGAAGCCGTCAGCGCGGGGTTGGTGCTATTGGCAATCACATAGCGTGCCAACGCGCAGATGCGCTCGGAGCGCATGGGATTGCGTTTGTAGGGCATGGCGGAGGAGCCGATCTGCTGGCGCTCAAACGGTTCTTCCATTTCTTTAAAGCTTTGTAGCAGGCGCATATCGTTGGCAAATTTAGAGGCCGACTGTGCAATGCCGGACAGCACGTCCATCACCTGAGCATCCACTTTGCGGGAATAGGTCTGCCCCGACACCGCAACGGTCTGCTCAAAGCCCATTTCCTGCGCAATAAGCCTGTCCACCCGCTTTATTTTGCCCGAATCGCCGCCAAACAACTCAACAAAGCTGGCCTGCGTGCCGGTTGTGCCCTTGCTGCCCAGCAGCTGCAGGCTGCCGAGGCGGTGCTCTACCTCTGAGAGATCCATCATCAGCTCGTTTATCCACAGCGTGGCGCGCTTGCCGACGGTGGTCAGCTGCGCAGGCTGAAGATGGGTATAGGCCAGCGCGGGCTGCGCTTTGTGCTGCCCGGCAAAATCGGCCAGCAATGCGATGACGTTAATGAGCTTTTGGCGCACAAGACGCAGCGCCTCGCGCATAACGATAATGTCGGTGTTGTCGCCGACATAGCAGCTGGTCGCCCCCAGATGGATGATGCCTTTTGCGCCGGGGCACTGAACACCGTAGGCGTAGACATGGCTCATAACGTCGTGGCGGACAAGGCGCTCGCGCTCCTGCGCCACCTCATAATTAATGTGATCCCTGTTGGCCTCAAGCTCGGCGATCTGCGCATCGGTAATAGCCAGCCCCTCGGCCTGCTCGGCTTTAGCCAGCGCAATCCACAGCCTGCGCCAGGTGCGAAATTTCATCTCAGCTGAAAAGAGGTATTGCATCTCTTCGCTGGAATAGCGTGTGGAAAAGGGGCTTTCAAATTTTTCGTACAATGCTATTGTCCTCCTCCTGGGTTTGTTTTAAAACGGAGACGGCAAATATTTTGCCGCCGGCGCATCGCCCAAAGGCCGCAGATTCGACTTTTAAAAACAACCCTGATATCACTGCATAAGATTTTACTACAAAATGCCTCTCACAGCAACATTTGCATAAAATTTTACCGTTTGGGCGGCTGTTATTCGCGCAGACGCAAATATAGTCCAACAATTCACAAAACAGGCCGCGTTTTTATGCCCCGTTTTACACCTTAGGGCACTGCCATTTCCGGCTGCATACCAGACCGCCTGCATTCCGTACCCTGCGGCGCACAAAATATCCCCGACAGTTTTATATTCATTTGTAATCTGTTTGACCATATATCTGCCACCAATAGTTTACCCCGCCTGTTTTGGCGGGGTAAACCCGGAAAAGTCGTCTTTGTCCTGTTCTGGCTCGGGCGACCGGCGTGCTGCCGGCCAAATGCTTTCCCGCCGTATGCCGACCTGCCTAAAGATCATAAAATTTTTTGAGCCATTCCACCGCATGGCCGGAATCAACGCCGGTTCCCTCGTCAGGCAGCGCTGTGCTGACGCTCGGGCCAATCTTAACCAGATGGTCAGCCGGGCTGCGGGGCTGTATGACCGGACTTTCGGTCAACCCCAATCCCAAGGGAATATCCATACGTTCGGCGGTGGACTGCGCCGCCCTTCCCTGCGGCGTTTCGCTCCGATTAACGCTTTGGAAGATAGCGCCGTCCGCAGCGCTTTGCACAATGCTTTGCCGCGTGCGCTCCCAGCGCGCCGCATTCCCGACGGCACTGCCCTCCGGCGCGGCGCCTTCCTGCGCCTGCACGGCGCTGTCTGATATCGGGCTCTGCTCCATGGCGGCATCCGGCACCGGGTGCCCGGGTATCTGCTCCGCCGCTTCGGCGCGGGCGGCTATGCCCCTGTCCGTGATAATGCCGCTCAGGGGGGCGGCTTGTGCCGCGCTTTGCATAATGCTTTGGCGCGTGCGCTCCCAGCGCGCCGCATTCTCGGCGGCGCTGCCCTCCGGCGCAGCGCCTTCCTGCACCTGCACGGCGCTGTCTGATATCGGGCTCTGCTCCACGGCGGCATCCGGCACCGGGTGCCCGGGTATCTGCTCCGCCGCTTCGGCGCGGGCGGCTATGCCCCTGTCCGTGATAATGCCGCTCAGAGGGGCGGCTTGTGCCGCGCTTTGCATAATGCTTTGCCGCGTCCGCTCCCAACGCGCCGCATTCTCGGCGGCGCTGCTCTCAGGCGGCACGCTCTGCCATGCGTCCCCCTGCTCCGCCCGCTCTGCTCTCTCGGCTATTCCGTCGTCCGAGATCACGCTGTCGAGCGTACCGGCGCCCGGTATGATGACGCTCGGCAGGGTGTTGCCCGGTATGATATGGCCCGGTACAATCAGGCTTGGCATTCTGCCCGCGGCAATTTCCTGACGCAGACTGCTGTTGAGCGCCGCACCTGTGGGCGAGACTTCCGCCTGGGGGGGATTGGCCGGCGCGTTAAATGAAACAGGCTTTAGTGCTGCCACGGCCTTTTGCTCAAAGGATGCGGCCTCGCTTTGCTCAATGCCCGCACAGGTGCGCTTAATGCCATACCAGGTGGCTTTGTCGAGCACACCGGTGACAGGCAGGTCGAAAATATATTGGAAGGTGCGTACCGCCCGCTCGCAGGGCGGGTCAAAGTTGGGGTTGCCGGCGTCGAGCAAGGCAATGGCCGGGTAGTTTTGCCCGATCCTGTTAAGCTGGCGCTTAATGGCGCAGATATCGTCTCCCAAAGCGCCGCACATCAGCGGGGTACCCATAAAGCGCTCTTTCTCGCCTTGGCGGGGCGCATTTTCGATGATTACAATATCCTCTCCGTAATACTTTCTCAGAATATCATAAACAGTATAGCCTTTTTGGGCCATAGCGACCGCTCCCTGCTGACACAATCCCGCGCTGCCGGCGGCCTGCCGACTATCCGGGCAAATCTGTGCCAGCAGCGGTTCACTGCTGCCGTGGCGAGTCAGGTAATTGTTAAACATTTCTTCCACCAGACAATTGGTGTTGCAAAACAGGCAGGCTTCGTGGGCAAACGGCAGGTCATCCTGTGCGCTGCCGGTAATATCAAAGGCGCAGCCCCGTGCACGGTACCACTTGCGGCTGACGCGATGCAACGCAAACGAGGTGGCGGCATAGATGTTGGCGCGCTGCGCATGCTCGGGCCAGGTCGGGCAGACAAGGCAGGCGGCGCACCCTTTTAAATATTCTACAAACGGCAGGGTGATGTTGGGCGCGTCGGCATCCTTACCGCCGAGATGAACCGTTATAACATCCGGAATCTGGGTATACCGCTGCAGCATGGCTATTCCCTCTGGGCGTTACCGCGGCTCTCGGCAACGGAACCGCTGGCAGTGCGCCCCGCGCCCGCCTCGGCCATCAGATCGATTCTCTTAACAGAAGTCACGCCGTCAAAGATTGAAATTTCCTCTCCCGATACCGATTCAAAGCCCGGCGCTTCAACCTCCACAAGGTATTTTGCGCTCAGGTCGCCGCCGGTCATCGGCTGGGGATATACCGGAATTTCGCGTATCGGCGCAGGCAGGCGAATCAGCTCGGTCTTGCCGCTGCTGTCGGTAACAACTCTGGCGGCCACCTTGTTGCCGCTCTCGTCGGGGTGACTCACGATAACGACGGCATTTGCAACGGGACGCGTTCTTTTTTGCGTGGTTACGTTGACAATCAGATTACCGGCCCCTAAGTTCGGCGTCGCCGCCATGCGCTGTGTTTCCGCAGCGGTCGACGGCGCTGCCGGCCGGCCGGGAGCAGACGGCACCGTCGTTTCGGAGCCGGTTGCTGTATCGACGCCGGCTTCGGAATCCGGGGCAATCTGAGCGTCAGTGCTGACACCAACCTCGGGATTGGCTTGGGCAACAATGTCGGTCTCGGTGACGATATCGACTTCGGTAACGGTTCCTGCAGGCGTTCCGGCGCGCACCTGCGAACTTGAGTCGAGCCGCGGCGCCCGCTCCGTCACAGGAAGAACAACCGCCACGGCGGACGGCTCAACAGGTCCGGCGGGCAAAGCGGCCTGCGGCATGGCGGCTTCAGCAGTCAGCCTTGGAGCAGCCGGTACGGTGGTTTCCTGCGGCATAGCCGGTATGATGCCCCTCGGCAGCGGAACGGCTTCCTCCACACTCGGCGCTGGAATGGTAACGACAATCTCGTCTTCCGAAATACTCTCGTCCACCGTTGCGGTGCTGTGCCGCTGGGCCAACGACGCATAATTAGGATCTTTAGCCAGCGCCAGGCGGTACATTTCCATTAATTCGCGTTCGTACTGTTCAATGCTCTTTTGTGGCATATGCGCTCTCTCCTTTTAAAATGGCTTCTCATAACCACTATATGCAACGCAAAGTGAACGCGACTACTAAAACTGCTTATTCCCCGTATTAATCGCAAAAATCGGCCAGAAACAGGCCCGCGGCTCCCCAGATGCCGGCGTCGTTTTGCAGTGCGGCTATTTGAACGGGGGTATTTGCCGTATCCCCGAAAGCCGTGCTGCGGTAGTGGCGCGCCACAGCGGCGCGGAGAATCTCACCCGCGCTTGAAAGTCCGCCGCCGATAACAAAAACCTGCGGATCGCAGACGGCGGCGATACTTGTAAGCGCGCGCCCAAGCCGTTGGGCCATGCGCTCCACGGCCAGCAGCGCAGCGGCATCCCCCGCCTGCGCCGCTGTAATAACGGCTTCTGCGGTAAGGTTTTGGAGCGACAGCGCCGTCCTTTTTCCGGCTGCCGCCTGCTTTGCCAGCCGCACCAGCCCCGGCGCCGAGGCATACTGCTCCAGACAGCCATAGGCGCCGCAGCTGCACGGCGTCACCTCGTCAGAACAGACACCGATATGCCCAATCTCCCCGGCGCAGCCATGCGCACCCCTGAGCAGGGCGCCGCCCAGAATAATCGCCCCGCCCACGCCGGTGCCCAGCGTCAGCAGTACCATGCTGTCGCAGCCTTGTGCCGCACCTCGCCAGCGTTCGCCGAGTGCGGCGGCGTTCGCGTCGTTTTCAGCCCGGACGTTAAAGCCGCACAGCGTCTCCAGCGTATCTTTAAGCGCCACCGCTCCCCAGCCAAGGTTGACACAACCATGCACGACGCCCTGTGCGTCGACCGGGCCGGGCGCGCCGACGCCCACGCCAAGAATATCCACCCGGTGCAGTGCGTTGGCCGCCCTATTCTTT
>JAEWYJ010000313.1 GCA_023395695.1 Bacillota bacterium
CGTGCAACAATGTCGCCCGGCGTGCAGGTTTCTTTAAATACGGCTGAAACGTTTTTTAAAAGCTCATCTCCGGTGGCGTGCCCAAAAACGTCATTGGTAATTTTTAAGCCGTTTACATCCCCCATTATAACCGAAACAGGTGTATATTTGTTGTTGTTAAGCCGTTGCAGCTCGGTTTCTACAAAGCGTCGGTTAAAGAGGCCGGTGAGGGCGTCATGATAGCTGAGGAACAGAATTTCGTCCTGATGCGCTTTTTCGGCGCGCACGTCACGAAAAACCATAACCACGCCAAAAATTTTCCCCTCTTCGTTTTTAATGGGTGCGGCGCTGTCGGCTATCGAAATTTTTTCACCGTATCGGTTGATAATAATGGTGTGGTTGGCAAGCCCGATAATTTTACCGGTACTTAAAACCTTTTCTACCGGGCTTTCCACCGGTTCTTCGGTTTCTTCGTTTTGCAGAATAAAAATATCCGAAAAACAAACGCCCAGCGCCTCGTCGTTACTGTAGCCTACAAGCTCCTGTGCCACCGTGTTCAGGGAGGTAATATTCCCCTCAACGTCGGTAGTGACCACACCGTCGCCGATGGATTTTAAAGTGGTGTTCAATAATTCCTTTTCAAAAAAGAGATTTTTTTTATAGGTCTCCCGGTCGGTCACATCAAAGATAATTGAAAAAAGCTGCGGCGCTTCTTTGTTGCCGATAGGACAGGAGTAAACCTCCACAATTCTTATTTCACCGCTGCAAAGCCGGTGCGGAAAGATAAAATGCTGCTTTTCCCGCTCATAGGCGGCTCTTCCGTGACGCACAATTTCCTGCGCCGGCAGCACATTGATATGTTGTATGCTCATCTGCAGCAGCTGTGATTTTTCATAGCCGTAAAACTTGCAGGCGGAAGGGTTGGCGTCTAAAATTCTCCCCGTCATCGGGTCGATAATCAGCATAGTGGCAATATGGTCGTCAAACATGGACTGCAGGCGCTGCAAAAGAACAAGATGATTTTCTTCCAGCATTTTGTACTGGGTAATATCTTTTCTGGAAACGATTATATACTGATGCTCGGCCTCCTTGGCAATGGACAAGCTTGTTAAAAAATAATAGGTTTTGCCGCCAATTTCCAAGAGCTCTTCGTAAATTTGATTTGCATTTTGATTGACGGCTTGCAGATAGAAGGCGGCCAGCTTCTCCCCCTGCTTTTCCCCCCAGATTTCCACGGGCGTTTTACCGGCAATCATGTCGTTCTGGAAGCCCGTCATTTTTGCTTGTGCGGCGTTTTAATAGATGTAATAAAAGTTCCCGTCAATATATTCGGCCATAAACATGCAGTCCTGCGCACCGTTAAACAGAAAATCCAAATCAATATTGCTGTTTTGGGCATTTTTTCTGCGCAGCAGGCTGCTCAAAATCTGACTTTCCGCGGTAATATCCTGAAGCTGCATGGCAAAGACGCCGTACTCAAGCAAAAATATCTCCAGCTTAAACCAACGGCGCATACTTTTGCAATAGACTGTTCTTGTTTCGGCGCAATGCCCGTCACCTAATGGGCCAAACAATCCGATGGGCTGTAAATCAAAATCGGCTAAAAACCCGCGTATACTTTTGTCGGCCATCGCATGGTCTGCAACGCTGAAAATAGACTCAAATGCAGGGTTTATATTGATAAAAGTGGTGTCAACAATATCCCCGTGTTCGTTATAAACATTTTTACAACATGCATACGCATAGGGTAAGGCATTAATATATTTTTGAGCATACGGTTGCGTCATCGCTGACCACCCTTTCTATCAGTTAAATAAATTTTCATTAAAAAGTACGCAAGACGTTGCCTGTTTGGCAACATTTGGCTACAAATAACCATAAAACTGCTAATCCGACATATGTTGCCATATTTTTATTAAATTATATCCTAAATTTTTCTGCTTGCCTACCGGGTAACATCAGAAAAATGTTTAAACCATAAAAAAGGAGCAGGAATTCCCACGTGTGTGAGAATTCCTGCTCCTTAGCGGGCCGGCGCAGCATTAATGATACTGAGCCCTGCCATACTGCTTTTAGGCTTTCCACAGGCCGTGGAGATTGCAGTAAGCATAAACCTCCACAACGGCATCGTCTGCGCAAAGCTCAAAACATACCTCGGGTTTTTCGCCGGGGTTCAAATATTTGAGCTGGGTGCCCTGCTTGGTCAGAATGCAGATCCACTCTATGTAGTGCGCTTCAATCATCGGGTGTTCAACAGAACCGACGCTGACAACAACCTTGGTGCCCTCGGTCTGAACCACGGGAACATGCTTTTCTTTGGATGCGTCAACAACGCCGGGGATAATTTCCTTCATCTTTTCACCGCAACAAACAACCGGCGCGCCCGAAGCTTTCACATGGGTGATGATGTTGCCGCAATGGTCACACTTAAAAAATTTCATTTTAGTCAGTCTCCTTCGTTTAATTATTATATCTGACAAATCCCAGACTTGCGCCTCGGACCTGTCCCAGATATTTCCGTTATATCCGACTGCTTGACCCTATTATCGTAAAGAACCGTTATGCCCTTTTTAAATAGTGCGATATACCGTCGGGTCATGACCGATATATCATAATGAATACTATTTTATATTATGTTAGCACGCTCTTTCTGTAAAATGCAATAGGTTTGTGTAAATAAAATGCAGTTTGAATGTGTCTGCTGCTCTTTTTGACAATTGCAGCCCTATATGTCGGGCGTGTTATTCAAAGAGTTGCATATTAATAAAGGAGTCGGTGGGTGCTTGTTTTGCTTATGCTGCCCGGTCCCAGCGAGGAGTAGCAGGTGCAGGTATTCTGCTGCACCGGGGACAGGGCTTGCCCTTAAAGCGGTTTACCGTTGAATAAATTCAACAGTTGTGCTATCCTGCAAATATTAGCCGCCCGAGAGGCGTGTTTGCGGCAGGCCCGGCGGGCAATAAGGGAGGCTTTGGCATGAATTTGTACGAAAAACATATTTACAGGCAGCTCGACGATTGGCACAGGGATATTCTTAAAGAAGCCGGCATGCTTGAAAAAGTCTCTAAAAGCATACAAACCAAAGCGCAGCGCGCTATTCCCGCCAAAGTGCAAAGCGCGGTAACTGTCGCTATTGAAAAAATGGTGCAAACCATCCTGTTCGGCTCCGGCTTGCTGACAATACAGGAGGATACCAGTGGGCTTTCGCTGGGCGAACGGGATTTTTTGGTCTCGGAGTGCTTTTGGCGCTATAAAAAGACGGCTGTCGCCCAAGGGGTGGGCCTTGGCGCCGGCGGCGTGCTGCTTGGCCTTGCCGACCTGCCAACCTTGATGAGCATTAAAATAAAGTTCCTCTTTGATGCCGCCAAGCTTTACGGCTACGATACGCAGGATAAGCGTGAGCGGCTTTTTATGCTGTATATTTTCCAGCTTGCCTTTTCCGGCCGGGCGCATCGTTTGCAAACCTTCCATACCCTGGAGCAATGGGACAACCTGGACTGCAGCGCTATTGACTGGGAAAAGTTCCAGATGGAATACCGGGATTATATCGATATGGCCAAGCTGTTGCAGCTGCTGCCGCTCGTGGGCAGCGTGGCGGGCGGCACCGCAAATTACAGGTTAATGCAACGGCTAAAGGTCAATACAATGAATTGCTACCGTATGCGGATACTTGGCCGGCAGTGGGAAAAATAAAGGGCGTACCGACAAACGGCAGCTGCTGCCGGCGGAGCGGTCCATTGAAAGAAGGGGCATTTGTATGCGAAAAATTTTGTACCACAACGCGTTGGATCAGCTGGTTCCGCATATAGACGAAATGGTTTTTGAGCGCATGATACCCGGTCAGACCAACAGGTTTGAAAGCTACGAAGGCACTAATCTGATTTCCTTTGACTGGCTCAATATTCAGGATATGTTTGCACCGCTGGAGCTCATTACCATTTGTCATACCAAAGAAGATCTGTTCTTCATCTGCGAGGGCGAGGCCTCCCGCCGTCTGGTGCAGCGGCTTGCCGCCGACGATATACCTGAAGATACGCCCAACGAAAAGGTGCTTTACACTTTTTTCAATGGCCTGATCAAAGAAGATATTGCGTATATTGAAGCGCTGGAAGAAAACATAACGGATACCGAAGATGCGCTGCTGACCACCTCCAAAAAAGAATGCGCCCATGAGATTATTGAATTCAGGCGGGAGCTTTTAAAGCTTAAACGGTACTATGAACAGCTTAACCAAATATTTGAGGAGCTTGTTGAAAACGAACGGGGGCTTATTGACAGAACCTATTTACGGTATTTTAAGGCGTTGGATAATCGCATTGATCGCTTGTTTTCGCATGTTCTGACGCTGAGAGACTACGTTACGCAGGTACGCGAGGCTTATCAGGCGCAGATAGACATTGAGCAGAACAGCCTGATGAAGGTTTTTACAGTGGTAACCGCCATATTTTTGCCGCTTACCCTCATTGTGGGCTGGTACGGTATGAACCTGAGGATGCCGGAATACGGCTGGCCCTACGGATATCTACTGGTTATTTTTCTAAGCGTGGCGGTGGTGCTGTTCAGCTTTATCTTTTTTAAATATAAGCGCTGGGTTTGATGCGGCGCTTAATTTGGCTGACAGCTCCCCAGCGTGTGATTATGCTTATAGAAAGCGTTAATTTGAAAGCTTTGCCAATCGGCAGAGCTTTTTTATAGTAATTACAAAAATATATTGACAATTGCGGTCAGAAGTGGTAACATCTGTTTCATATTAATCATATAAATAATATATGTTTTATATGTAATGGGAGGTTGTTCTATGAAAAACAAGTCAGCGATTACCTGCAAATTTGCTCGTGCCTATTGTTGTTGCTCCCGCTGTTGTACGCCGACTTGTCGAATGTGTTGTTAATTTCAGTACGATTTAGCATCATAAAATTATAGATAAAAGGGAGCACATACTATGTCTAAAAAACAATTGATTATCGACACCTTTAACAATAAAGCAACCGAGCGTGTACCCGTCGGATTCTGGTTCCATTTTGCCGACGAAAACGATTTTAGCGAAGGTCTTAAAAAGCCCACTGTTATAGAAACAAATTTTAACGGTCACATAAAGTTCTTTAATGAATTTTCGCCTGATTTTATTAAACTGATGAGCGACGGCTTTTTTGGATATCCCAATGAGCGTCTGCAAAACATTACAAGTATTTCCGGTCTCAAAGACATTCAGCCCGTCGGGGCCGCCCATCCCTGGATTACACAGCAGGTGGCCCATGTACGCAAGCTGACCGAAGCCTTTGGCAGTGACATTGCAGTGTTTTATAATATATTTGCCCCTGCCACGTACCTTAAATTTGCATTGGGACGTCCGGTAGGCAATACGCGCATCGCCGACTTTATTACGCAGGATAAGGAAGCGCTTGCCTATGTGCTTGATGTTATCGCGCAGGATCTCGCCACCCTGTCACAGAAGGTGATTAAGGAAGGCGGCGCCGACGGCATTTATCTGAGCGTTCAAAATGTGCAGGATGCGCGGGTCACGTCTGAGCTTTACCGCGAGATTATTGCCCCGAGCGAAATCAAGGTGCTCAATGCTGCAAATGCAGCAAACGATTTGAATATATTACATATCTGCGGTTATAAGGGCAGCCGTAACGACCTGTCGCTTTATACGCATTATGCTGCCAAGGCCATCAACTGGGCCGTAGTGGTCGAGGGAGTCAGCCTTGCGGAGGGCAAGCGCCTGTTTGGCGGCCGTGCGGTCATTGGCGGCTTTGATAATACGACCGAGGGCGTGCTTTATCTTGGCAGCAGGGAAGAGGTCGGGCAGGAAACCGAAAGGCTGATTGCCGAGGCAGGAAAAACCGGTGTGATACTGGGAGCGGACTGCACCATCCCCGGCGATATTGCGCTAGAGCGCCTCGAATGGGTGCGCAGCAAAGCTGCCGCTCTTTAAAGCCACCATTAACAGTATATTGGAGCTGCATTAAACATGAAAAAACTTTTTAAATATGCTTCCTTGGTTATTGCCATAACGTCTGCTTTTGCCGGCTGCGCGGCGGCTTCGGCCCCTGCGTCTGCCTCAACGGCGCCTTCTGCGGCATCAGCTTCGGCAGCCGCGCCGGCTTCCTCTGTTGCGGCGGCTATCACCAAGGTTAAGGTTGCGCATACTCAAACCTATGTGCCTTACGATTTTGTAAACGAAAAAGGCGAATCGGACGGTTTTGAGGTCAAGGTTCTGATGGCGGTGGATGCGTTGCTGCCGCAATATGAATTTGA
>JAEWYJ010000020.1 GCA_023395695.1 Bacillota bacterium
CGTGCGTGCGGGCAGAAGGCGGGAGCCCGAGATATTCGGCGGGTTATCCGCCGCGAGGTAGAGGACCCGCTGACCCGCTTAATCGTCGATGCCGGAGAGGCGGTTCCCGCATTGGTCAGCGTTTTGGCCAGTGAAGGAAAGCTGACGCTGGTGACGGCGTAGGCGCGGATTCATAAAGCAATAAACAGGCCGTGACGAGGGTGTACGCCCCCGCTGCGGCCTGTTGTGTTTTTAGCTATAAGCCCATTTTAAAAGCGGCGCAGCGTTGGCGTGCCTGTTTTTTGCGTTGCCGGGTGTACGCCGCAGCGAGGCAGGCCCCCGGCAAGAAGGACAACGCAGCAGTGCGGAAAACAGGCCGTCAGAATGGGACAGTTTTGAAGTTGGCTGGCTATATTATGTCTCATCGTGGCTGTTTCGTACCGATGGTGTCATCAGCATGGCCAGTGCAAGGCCAATGGCAAGCAGGCCGCAGACAAAAAAGCAGTTGTTTACCCCGGCTATTTCCGAGAGACCGCCGCCCAGCAAGAGCCCGAGCGGCGAGGCGAACAGACTGACGCTGTAAGCCAGCGACAACACCCGCCCGAGGTATTCGGCGGGTATGCGGCTCTGAAAAATGGCGGTTCTCAGCCCGTAAAAAAACGGAATGGTCACGCCCATAACGCCGGAGAGCGCCATAAATGCTCCCAGCCCGCTGGGCGGCAGCAGCCCGCTGAGCATGGTGCCGATGCCATAAAGCCCAATAGAAGCGGTAATGGCGCCAATTTTGTGAATTTTGTTCCCAACCGCGCCTAGCAGCACCGCCCCCAGCAGCGTGCCGCCCGAAAAAACAATCTCGACAAGGCTTGAATCGGCGATGCCGCCGCCGAAATAGGTCATGGTGATTAAGGGGTACATCGACCCGATGGGAAAGTAAATAAAGGCGTACAGCGAGCTGATAACCATAATGGCGGCCATACCCCGCTCGCGCCGAAGCACGGCAATGCCGTCCTTGGTGTCCTGCCAGAGCTGCAGCCGCTCGCCCGCCTGAAGCGTCCGGTTTTTAGGGATGCGCATAAACAGTACGATGGTGATGGCAGCCAGCGCGCCAACGACGTCGAGCAGAATAATAGCGCCCAAATCCCACAGGCTGTAAAGCATGCCTGCCAGCGCAGGGCTTAGTATCAGCGACACCGACTCAAAGCCCTGAGAAAAACCCGCGCAACGCGCAAGCTGTTCCTTGGGAACAATGGTGGGAATAATGGCGTTGAGCGTCGGAGCGTGGAAGGCCGCCCCGGCGGAGCGCAAAAAGAGCATTAAAAAAATAAGCCAGACCGGAATGACGCCTCCAAATGCGGCTGCTGCCAGCGGCAGCGCGGCAAGGGCAATGCCCATATCTGCAATAATGAGCACCTTTTTGCGGTTAAACCGGTCGATAAAGGCGCCTGTGAACAACCCGAGCACAGCGCGCGGCAGATAGCCCGACAGCGTCGAGAAGGTGACAATGGCGGGCGAGCCGGTCTGTTGCGTCAGATACCACACAATAGAGATTTGTAAAATGGAGCTGGTGAGCATCGATATTGCCTGCCCCAGCCCCAACAGAATAAATTTTTGTTTCCAGTTTTCCATGAAGCCCCCTGAAATAGCGGTTTTGCCGCCTGTGTCATGCTGTAATGCCGGTGTTATATAAGCCGACTAACCTTAAAACCGCCCCATCCTGACGGCCTGTTTTCCGCGTTGCTGCGTTTTTTTGCTTGCAGGGTGCCAGCCCCACTGCGGCGTACACCCTGCAGCGCAAAAAACAGGCAAGCCAACGCTGGGACGTTTTTAAAATGAATCGGCTATAGCGCGCCGGTGCAACACCTGATTTTATATAGTATAACAAAACGGCTTCCTTAAAGAAAGCGGGCGGCGAAGATATTTCTCCGCCGCCCGTGCCAAATGGGTTAATTTTTAAAAAGCTGCGCGCCGCCCAGTGTGCTAAAGCCGCCCTTTTGCAGCAGCGCGAGGGCCTTTTGGTTATCGTCCGGGCGCAGTATGACCACGGCGTTTTTCGGGTCGCGCCCCAAAAAGGCGTAGCAATATTCCACAACGACGTCGGTACCCAGCGCCGAAAGCGCCGCAGCAAGCCCGCCGGGGTGATGCGCGATGGCGACGGCGACCACCTCGGTGGTCGAAACAGGGTAGCCGACGCTGTGCAGCGTTCTGGCCGCCAGTGGGGGATCGTTGACAATGAGGCGCAGCACGCCAAAATCGGAGGTGTCGGCGAGCGACAGCGCCAGAATGTCGATGCCGGCGTCGCCCAGCGCGGCGGTAATGCTTGCCAGAGCGCCGGCACGGTTTTCTACAAAGACGGAGATTTGCTTGACAGTCATACAATTTCCTCCTTATAATACACGTTTGTCAATAACGCGCTTGGCCTTGCCCTCGCTTCGTGCAATGGTGCTGGGGGAAACGAGTGTGATTTTGGCCGCAACCCCCAGCGTCGACTCAACGGCGCGGCGGATGGTTTCTTCCTTTTGCTCAATCAGGCGCACGGCGTCAAAGGTCATGGAGGCGTCCATTTCTACCTGAATCTCCAGCGTGTCGAGCGAGCCCTTGCGGTCGACAATGAGCAGATAATGTGGCGGCATGCCCAGCTCCAGCAGCACCGACTCGACCTGGGAGGGGAAGACGTTGACGCCGCGGATGATCAGCATGTCGTCGCTGCGGCCCGAAACCTTATTCATGCGCACAAAGGTGCGCCCGCAGGAGCAGGTCTCGCGGGTGAGCGACGTAATGTCGCGGGTGCGGTAGCGCAGGAGCGGCAGCGCCTCCTTGCAGATGGCGGTAAAGACCAGCTCGCCCTTTTCGCCCTCGGGCAGCACCTCGCCGGTGGCGGGGTCGATAATTTCTGCGATGAAAAAATCTTCGTTAATATGCATGCCGCACTGCGCGCTGCACTCGTAGGAGACGCCGGGGCCCATAATTTCGGACAGGCCGTAAATATCGTAGGCCTTAATGCCCAACAATGCCTCAATGCGCAGCCGCATCTCCTGCGTCCAAGGCTCGGCGCCAAAGATGCCGCATTTAAGGGTGATCTCGTCGAGCGAAATACCCGCCTCCCGCAGCGCTTCGCCCAGAAACAACGCGTAAGAGGGGGTGGCGCACAGCACGGTGGAGTTAAAATCCTTCATAATCTGAAGCTGGCGCTTGGTGTTGCCGGTCGAGGCCGGAATGACCGACGCGCCAATTTTGCCCGCGCCGTCGTGCAGGCCGATGCCGCCGGTAAAAAGCCCGTAGCCGTAGGAAACATGTACAAAGTCGCTGGAATCGGCCCCGGCCGCCGTCAGGGCGCGGGCGACGCACTCGCTCCACATATCCAGATCATTTCGGGTATAGCCCACCACCGTTTGCTTGCCCGTCGTGCCCGAAGAGGCATGGATGCGCACAACCTCGTTCATCGGGACGGCAAACAGCCCGTAGGGATAGTTGTCTCGCAGATCCTGTTTATAGGTAAACGGCAGCCTGAAAAGGTCGTCAACGCTTTTAATATCCGCGGGGGCAATGCCCGCCTCGTCAAGCTTTGCCCGGTAGAACGGCACATTTTCGTACACGCGGCGCACCGTTTGCGACAGGCGCAGCGACTGCGCCGCCTTTATTTCGTGAAGGGGCGCGGCTTCCATCTGGTTCCAGAGCGGCTTTTGCATATTTTATCCTCCTCGGTGCTGATAATGGATTATTTTTACTATAACACGTTAAAGCCATCTGTCAATATAGAGTCGGCCGGCTTAAAAGCCCGCCCGCACTTGCACCTTAGTTTTGCATAGCCTGTGTTGCCGTGCTGCTTTCTCCGGGCCAACCGGGCGCCCGCCGACGCCCGAAAACAGCGTCAGGTATTAAACGGATGAGAAACGTCCACAATAATGCCAAACGGTTTTGGAGGCACAAACCTTATGTACAAGCGTTTTCTTGCGGTTTTTTCTCTGATATTGCTGCTGTTTGGCCTGCTGGTTGCCCGCATTTCGCTGCTGGCGGTCACCGAGCCGCTGATTGAGGCGGCGCATCAGCAGTCGGCAACGGTGCTCAAGGTGGCGGAAACACGCGGCATGATTTATGACCGCAAGCTGCGCCCGATCACCGGCATAAACACTAAAAATATTGCGGCGGTGCTGCCCAACGAGCAGTCTGCGGATGTGCTGATGCGCGTTACGCCAATAGAAAAGCGCGCCGAGCTGCAGCGGAATCTGACCAAAATGCGCCCCTTTTTGTGGGAGGTGGACACAACCGCCATTTATGCCAAGGGACTGGAGGTTTTTCCGGTGCCGCAGCGCTATCTTGACGCGCAGCCCGCCGTGCATGTCATCGGACAGGTCGACCCTGCGACGGGGCAGGGCGCCTCGGGACTGGAACGCGCCTACGACGCGCTGCTGACCTCGGCGGGCGGTGCGGTGCAGATGCGCTACGCCACCGACGCGCTGCAGAGGGGCCTTGAGA
>JAEWYJ010000124.1 GCA_023395695.1 Bacillota bacterium
CTGCTAAATACCGCCTTTTTCCTTGTAGCCCGCTCCAAAAAGCTAATGGATTAACAAAAAAGCGGCCCGCACTTGCGGGCTGTTTTTGTGCCGCTGTGTTGGCCTCTTCGGCAGACAGACGCCGGCCTGCCTTGCAGCACAAAATGTAGTCAGGCTACCGGAAAACCAATTCGTCTTGACGGACTACAGGCAGGGCAATTTAGCGTGCAAAGGCAAATATCATCTTGCTTGCATGCAGTTGAGCGCGTTGTCGTCCTTGAAGGGGGCCAGCCCATCTGTGTCCTTTGCCTTGTCAGTCACAAAATAACTTCGCCAACCCTGTATCGTTTTTCTGGTGGTATGATTATGGTTTTATTATTGTGGATGGCTTTCATTTTATAGGCTGAAACTTGACTATAATTAAAAACCGGCGCTCTGAGCGGCGCCGGTTTTTTGCGGACTGTAGCCAGCCAGGCCCATGAGACGCAGAGCTATTCGTCCCTTGCGTCATTCCTCGTTTGGCGGGTAGGTGTCCCGGTACAATTTAAGCCACGGCGCGCTGACCGACATGGTGTGAAAGCTGTGCCGTTCATAAATTTTGCCGGTCTTTCCTTTTTGAACACGAATCAAACGGTCGGCCAGCGACAAACTGTCCGCAAGCGTAACCGCCAGAATCACGACGGCAATGTCCTGCTCCAGCAGCATTTTCAGCTGTTCCCAAATATGCATGCGCAGCTCCATATCCGCGCGGCGAAAGGGCTGAATACAAAATACGACTTTGGGCCGCTGAATGGCTATCCGGTGATAGACCAGCTCATACTTTTGCATTTCGCTGAGCGTATCGATTCGCCGGTCGAATACAGCGGGCCCCAGCGACGGCGTATATTCGCGCCGGATCCCCTCGCGCACGCCGCCGTTGCGCCAAACCTCCGGCAGGCGATGGTCGAGCGAGAAGCAAAGATTATCAAGATAGCTCATTTCCTCAAAAAGCATGGTTTTGGTCGGCAGCTCCTGAATAACGGCAAGCTCGCCGCCCGGACGGGGCAGCACAGAATGCCCCGCCAGCCGGATCATGCCGCTTTTAGGCCTGACAGTGCCGTTGATAATTGAGAGCAGCTCGTCGAAAATCTGGTGATCCACATCCTGCAGCACGACGCATTCGCCCGCCACCACCTGAAAGCTTAAATCCCGGATGCAATCGCCCCGTATGTGTAGCATCTCAAAAACAGGTGCGCAGTTTTTTTCGGCCGTGGCATTTTTAACAAGCTGCTGATGCACCTTGCCGCTGTACACCTTGGTATAATGCGCAAAGGCTTCGGGTGTGTCGGCGCCGCTTTTAAGCACCTTGATAATTCTGCCGTTGGACATCAGCGCCACCTTGTGGCATACCTGACACAGCTCTTCAAAATGAAAATCGACATATAAAAAAGAAAAGCCCTGCCCGGCATAGTGGTTCAGCAGCCGGTGTATCTTTTTCAGCTCGCTTTCTGAAAGGCTGGCGCTGATATCGCGCAGCACAATCAGCCGGTAGCCGGCCACCACCGACTTAAGCACCGCTACCACCACCCGCTCGAACGGGGAGAGATCCCCGACGTAGGAGTCGGCCGGAATATAGATGTCGATGCTCTCCAAAAACGGCAGCAGCTGCCCGCGCAGCAGGCGGGGCCGCACCAGCCAGGGCTTAAAGCCCTGGCGCAGCACAAAGATATTGTCAGCCACCGTCAGATCCTCCACAAGGCAGCTTTCGCTTTGAATCAGCCCTATGCGGTTGTAGCGGTGCTTGGCGGTGCGCCAGGTGTTGACCTGCTCCTCGCGGTAATAGACGTAGCCGTACCGCAGCGGCGTATTGTATTGCAGCAGCCTGAGCAGTGCGGTCAGTCCGTGGTTATTGACCGGCAGCAGGCCCATAATCTCCCCTGAAAAGATACTCAGGTTAAAATCCTCAAGCTGAACGACGTCCTGCTCCAGACAGCTGACCCGTTCCATGCGCAGCACCTCGCGCCTCATGACAGCACCTCGCTGTTGTGAACCTCGCGGTCGCTGCTGATGGCGGGCAGCGTAATTTCCACATCGGTTCCGGCGCCCGGAATTGAAAACACATGCAGGCCGTATTCCTCCCCGAACAGCAGACGGATGCGATTGTTTACGTTTACAAGGGCCAGACCGCCCTTTTCCTGCTCCTGACGGGCAATGTCAAAGCTTCCCTTACGCATGCGCCGGTTAATTTTGGTCAGCGTCTCCTCGTCCATGCCAAGGCCGTCGTCCGAGATGCGGATAAGCAGCCGCTTTTCGGTGCGCTCCAGATGGATGACGAGGTGCCCTGTTCCGACTTTAAGCTCGGTGCCGTGAATAATGCTGTTTTCAAGAATCGGCTGCATAGTCAGCTTGGGCAGGCGGCAACGGTAAATTTCCTCCCTCTCGTCAGGTGCGCAGCGGATTTCGAGCTGCAGCCGTTCCCCAAAGCGATACTGTTGAATGGTGAAATAGGTCTCGCAATTTTGCAGCTCTTCCTCCACCGAGACCAAATTTTCCACCTTGGTAATGGTATAGCGGAAAAAGGTCGCCAGCGATTCGGTCATCTCGGCCACCTCGGTCAGCCCGGCCAGCAGCGTTTCGCTGCGGATGCTCTCGAGCGTGTTGTACAAAAAGTGCGGGTTAATCTGGTTTTGCAGCGCCAGATACTGGGCCTGCCGCTTATTCATGTCAAACAGCTGTACCGGGCTTAAAAGCTCCCGCAGCTGCTTGAAAAGCCGCTGGTTGGCGGGGGAGACTGCACAGTCGCGCACTTCATCGGTCTCTGAAATAGGGTACCCCTCCAGAAACAGCGTCAGCAGCCGTTCTATGCGCCAATACGGGCGTGCAATCAGCGCCCAGCACAGCAGTGCAAAGATCAGCCAGCCCGCCGCCAGCATTGCGGGGGGAACCGGCAGCACAACGCCCAGCAGTGCCGCCAGACTTCCGGCGGCCAGCAGCACCGCCAAACGGAAAGAAAGATATTCCCAGCCTATTTTAACCCGGTTCATGCCGTTTTCTCCTTTCCGGTGTGCCGCGGCTTCATCCGTACAGCTTGCGGTACTGCCCCGGATTCAGACTCGTAATTTTTTTAAAGGTGCCCGTAAAATGCTTTATGTCGTTATAACCCACCCGGTCGCAGACCTGTGCGATGGGCAGGTCGGTATCCTGCAACAGTGTCTTAGCTTTTTCGACCCGGATCCGGGCCAGATATTTTGAGAAGCCCTCCCCGGTCTCCTTTTTAAACAGCGTACTGAAATAGCTGGCGCTAAAGCCGGTGGCGGCGCAAACATCCTCCAGCGAGATAGGCTCGTTGTAATGCTGCTGAATATATTGCTTGGCGATGCGGATAGGGCGGATAGCCTCGTTTTCCTGCTGCGCCCACAGCAGCTGCAGCTGGTCGCGCTGAAAATTGCGCAGGCATTCAAAAAGCTGTTCGGCGCTGCCGCAAAGTGCGCAATGCGCCGCAAATGCCTTTGCAGGGTCGGAATCGTCGTTTAAATGCAGACGCAGCGCGAAGATTCGCCCCGCAGCCAGTACCAGCTCCAGCAGCTCATAGCCCCGCACATCGGGGGTTTGAACCACCGCATGGCGCAGCGCTTCTGCCGCTTTTTCCGCCACATCGGCATTTAAAGCGTCCGCCGCCTGCTCTATGCCGTGGCTATAATTGTCAAGCACCTGTCGCAGCCGCAGGGGAGAAGGGGCGGGGGCCGACTCCAACAGCCGGCCGGTTCCTTCCACCAGCCGCTCACAGACGGCCAGCCGTGCGGTGTGCATCGATTGCGGCAGCTCGCACGGCGACTGCACCGCCTTGCCGACAGCCAGTGAAAATGCCACCGCACCAAAGAAAAACTGCTGCGCCACCAGTTGGTTTAAGCAGTCGCGCAGCACACGCCGGACAGCGCCTTTTTGCTGCGGTTCATAATGCAGCAGACCGTAGCCTGTATTTTTATAAAATTGCAGCAGCGCCGTGGTGCACAGAGACCCCAACGCCGGCTCCAGCACCTGTGCCGCCTTGCTTTGCAATATCGGAAGGGAGGCGTTTTCCAATGCGCCGGGCGCATAGTCCATTTTGAGCAGATACACCTGCAGCAGCCCCGTACCCACCGGGAAACCATAGTCGTTTTTAAGCTGCTCGGCGGTGGGCGCTTCGAGTCTTTCCTGTAATAAATCCTCCAGCAGGCGGCCCCGCAGCAGGTCATGGCCTTTTTGGCTGTTCTGCCGCAGGCTTTCCAGCGTATTGACCGAGGCCGCACGGGTTTGGCAGCGTTCGGCCAGTTTTTTCAGGGTGGCGTTGAGCGCGTCTTTTTTGATAGGCTTAAGCAAGTAATCGCCCACGCCGTAGCGCAACGCAGTTTGTGCATACTCAAAATGCGCGTAGCCGCTGATGATGACAATTTCGAGCGCCGGGGCAGCCTGCCTTGCACGTTCAATCAGCTCCAGCCCGTCGCAGCCGGGCATCCGGATATCGGTAATCAGAATATCCGGCTTTGTATCCTTCACCAGCGTCAGCGCCTCCAGCCCGTTGGAAGCGATACCCGCCAGCTCCATGCCCAGCGTGTCCCACTCGACGAGCATCTGTACCAAGCGGCAGACCCGCATCTCATCGTCTGCAATAACCACCCGAAGCATCTGCGTCACCTCCTGCTTGTGCTTTGTTGTCAGATATTTTGTACCGGAGCAAGCGCCCCCATGGCGTCGAGCACCTCCTGCATAGGCGGAATGCTGGGTACGCCGCCCATCTTGCGGGTGGAAAGGCTGGAAGCCGCGCTGGCAAAACGGGCGATCTCGCCCAGCTCCAAAAGGGTCAGCGCATGCGGCGGCTTGCCAATTTCCAGGATGCGGCTCACCGCGCTGCCGCCAAAAATATCTCCCGCACCGGTTGTGTCGATGGTTTTGACGTCAATGCTCGGGCAGCATACGGCGCCCTGCCGGTTTCTCAGCAGGCAGCCCTTGGGGCCCAGTGTTACCATAGCCAGCGCAACATCGTACTCTGCCAGCAGGCGAGCAGCACCTTCTTCCGCGCCGCAAGCCCACAAAAAGCGCACTTCATCGTCGCTTATCTTTACAATATCCGCCTGCGAAAGCCCCCAGAGCATCTGCTTTTGGGCTTCCTGCGGGCTGCGCCAAAGCGAAAGGCGCAGGTTTGGGTCGCAGGTGATGAGATTACCCTTTTGTCTGGCATAGGCGACTGCCCGCTGTGTGGCGGTGCGCACCGGCTCGTCGGTGAGGCTGAGCGTGCCGAAATGGAACACCCGCGACGCATCAATAAAGGCGAGGTTCAGCTCTTCAAAGCGCAGGCAGGTGTCCGCGCCCGGTTTTCGCGCAAAGGAAAACGAACGGTTTCCCTGTTTATCAAAAGTAACAAAGGCCAGCGTGGTAAAGACCGAGGGATCTTCAATAATGCCCCCAGTTTCAATACCTGCTTTTTTGACCGTTTCAACCAGCAGTCTGCCGAACGTGTCGGCGCCAACCTTGCCAAGAAAAGCCGTCCTTCTGCCGTAGGCAGTCAGCGCGGCCAGATAGTTAACCGGCGCGCCGCCGGGCTTGGCCGCCATTACAGGGTAGCCGTCCGAATCGGAATCCAGCGTCGCAAAATCAATAAGCAGCTCGCCAATGGCTGTTACGTCATACATAAAGCGCCCCCCCTTTACTTACCTTGCAGGCGGATATTCGTTGCAGAGCAGGCGGTAAGG
>JAEWYJ010000219.1 GCA_023395695.1 Bacillota bacterium
AAGGACGATCCGTCCGTTACGGCGCGCTTTGCCGACAACCTTAAAAACAAACTGCTGCCCAGGTCGGGGGATGTGGTGGAATGGGTCGCAAACGGCAGCCTGCATCTCGGTGTAACGCTGGAGGAAATTGCCCTCAAGCGCATGGCCGAGGGGGCGGATATTGCCATTGTCTACCCCGAAGAGGGCACCAGCGCCGTGCCGGATGGCAGCGCCGTTATTAAAAATGCGCCGCATACCGAGAACGCCCACCTGTTTTTGGACTTTGTCAGCAGCCGCGCGGTTCAACAGATGATTGCCGACCGGCATTTCAGGCGTTCGGTGCGCACCGACGTCACCGTGCGGGACAACCTGATTGCGGCGGACAGCATTAGGATTATCGACTATGACATCGGCTGGGCCAGCGGGCAAAAAGAGGCCTTCAGCCAGCAGTGGGCGACGCTTTTTAAGGGGGCGCCAAAATGAAAAAGCTGCTGGGCGCCTCCTTTCGCACCAAGCTGCTGTACGGCTTTTTGCTGATCGGCATTATCCCGCTGTTTGCTTGTACCTTTTTGATGCTCAGTGTTTTTAAAATTGCTTTAATCGGCGATGCACGGGAATCCGCCGCCTTGCAGATAGCGGCCATCGCCGAGGACACCGACCGGCTTTTTGCGGCCTGCGAACAGGTGATGACCGGGCTTGGCGCAAGTCCGCTTGTAATAAGCGCGCTGGAGGGCAGCACCGGCGTTACACCGCAGGATATTTACGGCGCGCTGTATACCGCCAGCGCCCAGCTGCGCAGCGACGCCGATTTTTCGGTTTACGACGCCGGGGGCGCGCTGCGGTATTCCACCGCCGTCGGCTCGGTCAGCGCGTTTTTGCCTACCGACTGGGGAATTCTTTACGCTGCGGGGACGCAGGGGGGCATTGTTTACCGCAGCGTCTATGCTAACAGCCAAAATGAGCAGCGGGAGTGCCTGCGCGCAGCCACGGCGGTCAAAACCGACGACGCCCTTTTAGGCTACGTCGTCATGTCGATGCGCAGCCGGAACTTTGAGCGGCTGCTTGGCGGAAAATACGGGCAGACAGGTAACATTGCCATTGTAGACAGCCTATGGCAGCCGGTCTACAGCTCTCAAAGCGCTCTTGGCGAACAGATGCTGCCGCTGCTGCGCCGTCAGGTTTTGGCGGGCGTCCCGCTTTCCGACCCCAGCAACGATTATATCTATCAGGTTCGGGAGAACGGCCGGTCAGGCTTTTTCATTCTGATACAGCAGATCAAGCCGCTTGTGGGTAAAACGCTCAACAGTCTGTTTTTTATCGCCGGCGTTATGATGGCGCTGTCCATCTTTATGTGTGCGGCGTTTGCCTTACATATGAGCGAACAGTTTTTTAAGCCGGTCAAGGCGCTCAACGACGCCATGTCTCAGGTGGAGAACGGCAATCTTGACGTCCGTGTGCAAAACGACCGCACCGATGAGCTGGGCCAGCTGGCAGGCCGTTTTAACCACATGGTCAAGCGGCTCAAACGGCATCTTGAGGAGTCGCTTGACCGCCAAAAGCAGCTTAACGACACCCGCGTCAGGATGATGCAGGCGCAGTTGAATCCGCACTTTTTGTATAATACGCTCGACACCATCAAGTGGATGGGCAAAATAAACGCCATCCCCGAAATTGCCACCATTGCGACCGACCTTGCCGATGTGCTGCGCCAAAGCATATCGGGCCGGGAGTTTGTAACGCTCGACGAGGAGCTCAACCTGCTGGAACGGTATGTCGAGATTCAAAAAATTCGGTTTAAAGATAAATTTGATTTTGAAGTCAGCGTTGGGGCGGATTTGCGGGGCCTTCAGGTTCCCAAACTTTTGCTGCAGCCGCTGGTGGAAAATGCGATTATTCACGGCTTTGAACACTGCGATGGCGGCCGCATTCTTGTGGAGGCGCAGCGCATTGCTTCCGAGCTGGTGATTACCGTGTCGGACGACGGCTGCGGTATGTCTCAGGAGAGCCTGACGCGTTTTCTCTTGCGCGAGGCTCCCGCAGAAAGGCATCTGGGCCTTTACAACATTGACGCCATCCTCAGAATGAATTACGGCGAGGAACGCGGGCTGCGGTTTGTGCAGGCCGGCGCGGGGGGAACCTGTATACGTATCACGATACCCATTTTGTGAAAGCGGGGGAATGCCGATGCTCAAGATTGTTGTCGTTGAGGACGAGGCGCTGGTTCGGCGCGGCATTGTGCTTGCGGTGGACTGGGCCGCGCTCGGGTGTGTTGTGGTCGGCGAGGCCGCCAACGGGGAGGATGGCGTGCGGGAGATTGAGCGGTTTGACCCGGATATTATTATTACCGATATTAAGATGCCCCGGATGGACGGTATTGAGATGGTACATCTGCTGCGCGAGCGGGGAAATACGGCCCACGTCATTATTCTGACAGCCTACGGCAGCTTTGCTTACGCCCAGTCGGCCATTAAGCTGGGCGCGACGGACTATCTGCTAAAGCCGTTCCACGACGGTGACCTTGAACAGGCCATCCGAAAAATTGTGCGGCAAAGGGGCGCGGACGCGCTGCCATACGAGCCTGCCAATTGCATACGCAGCGTTTCGGAAACAGCCAGAAGCAAATATGTGATGCAGGCGATCAGCTTTATTGCGCAGCATTACGGCAACCCCGAGATCAGCGCCGGCCACATTGCTCAGTCGCTTAACATCAGCGGCAGCCACCTTAACCATATCTTTAAAAAAGAGACGGCCTATACCGTTTCTTCCTATATTACCAATTACCGCATGCACGCCGCCATGCAGATGCTGCGCGACTGCCGCAACAGGGTCTATGAGGTCACCGAGCGGGTCGGCTACAGGGATATTGCCTATTTCAGCAGCACCTTTAAAAAAGCGGTCGGCATGTCTCCGTCGGAATATCAGCGCCATTGTCAGTAGTATATTTTTTCTTTAAAACGGCGTGACCTCAGCCTGCCCGCACAAGCAATTATAGCTACGGGTCCTACGGCAATATGCAATGCTCAGACAAGCTTGATGCAAGGCGTTTTTGGAAGCATGGCAAAACGGAATCTCAAAAAAGCAGCAGATGCTTTCTTGAGATTCCGTTTTGTTTTTTCGCCCCGGCGCAGACGCAGGAACGCTCATCATCAGGCGTTCAAAACCTGCTCCAGTATTTGTTCCAGCCGCTTTACATCGCCGTCTGCAAAGCAGTGGCCGGCCATGCCACAGCTTTTTGCGCCGTCAATATTAAGCTGAACGTCGTCAATAAAATAGCATTCTTCGGGGTTCAGGGCATATTTTTTAAACAGTCTCTCATATATTTCCCGGTCGGGCTTGCCGCACTTTTCTTCCACCGAAAGGATAAAACCGTCAAAAAGCGCTAGGCACGGAATGATATGCTTAAAGGCATAAAAGCGCATGCTGGTGTTAGAAAGCAGGTAGAGGCCATACCCTTTGTCCTTGACCGTTTTGAGAACCTGCGCCATACCCGGTTTGGGCGTTAAGGCATAGTCATGCCAATGCAAAAGGCACTGTGCAGCGGCTTCCTTTTGTGGTGCGGTGCCCAGCCTTTCCTGCGCAGCGGCCAACAGCGCGTCTTCGGTCAGGGCGCCCCTGTCCACCAAAACCCACTCGGGGCTGTCAAACAGCGCCTCGGCTACTGCTGCCGCGTCCTGCGCATTATCGGTAAACCTTTGGCAGACCTTCATAGGGGCAAAGTCAATTAAAACCATTCCCATATCAAATACAACATTTTTAATCAAAACCATACCTCCTTTTATAAGATAATTATACGCTTTTTAGGGGGATTTTGGAATAACCTTGCCGGAACAATTTACCCTGTAACCAAAACAGCGCTTATGAGTGTGCCGGAAGTCTGCCGTTACCGTTGGCACAAGCTTGAAGCTTTTAAACTATAAAACGGTATTTAAGGTTTATATTTCCATAAATTCAATTGACACCCAGTAACAAGCAGTATATACTAAGAAAAAATGTGTATTTTTCGGTCACGAAATTGTCTTAAATACATAAAATCAATTCTGAGATATACCTAAATGTGCCGTGCGCTGCGGATATGACCGCGCAGGTGCTATTTTTAAGCATTATCGGGCGTATTATTACATCAGGCTGCAATACTTTTATCAATTCAGTTGTGTTAAAAGATTATAAGGAAAATCAACGGGAGATGTGCTATGTCGACGGTTGAAAAACTGCTGAACAGGGAAGAAAAGCTTGCTGTTGTGGGGCTGGGATATGTCGGGCTGCCCTTGGCCGTCGCCTTTGCAGAGAAGGTGGACGTTGTCGGCTTTGACATCAGCAGCGAAAAAATTAAGCGCTACCAAAGCGGAACCGACCCCACCAACGAGGTCGGGCCGCAGGTGCTTGCGCGTACGGCCGTTGATTTTACCGATGATGAAAACAGCCTGCGTCAGGCAGGCTTTTTAATTGTCGCGGTGCCGACGCCGGTGGATAAAAACAACCTGCCCGACCTTTCCCCGGTTGAAGCGGCGTGCCGCATTGTAGGCCGGAACCTGCGCAGCGGCGCTGTGGTCATGTTTGAGTCTACCGTCTATCCGGGTACGACCGAGGAGATTTGTATTCCTATTCTGGAGCAGACGTCGGGGCTTCGCTGCGGAACCGATTTTTAT
>JAEWYJ010000246.1 GCA_023395695.1 Bacillota bacterium
GCTTATACTGGAGTCCGCCATTATCCGCGCTATGCGCGCGCTGCAAAAGGGCGGGGTAACATGTTGATAAAAGTCCGGCAGCCCATCATTGTAGAAGGGCGGTATGACCGCATCCGGCTGGCGCCGCTTATCGACGGCGTTATTATCGAAACCGGCGGCTTTCGCATTTTTAAGGATAAGGCGCTGCTTGCTTCGCTGCGGCACCTTGCCGGTACGACGGGGCTTATTCTGCTCACCGATTCGGATCAGGCGGGCTTTCGTATCCGCAGCTTTCTAAAAAACGCACTGGGACCAAAGGCAAAGCTGACGCAGGTCTACATTCCAAGCGTCAGGGGCGTCGAGCGCCGCAAACAGGTCCCCTCGGCCGAGGGGCTTTTGGGCGTGGAGGGCATGGACACCGAAACGCTGCGCGCCGCCTTTTTGCGGGCGGGGGTCGGCTGTGAAGCGGTCGTGCAGAAAAGCGATCTCTCCACCGCAGATCTGTTTGAGGCCGGCCTGACCGGAAAGCCTGAGAGCGCCGCCCGCCGCCGCGCACTGCTGCGCCGGCTGCGGCTGCCGGAGCGGCTGTCCAATTCCGCCATGCTTGCCATGCTCAACACGCTGCTCACCCGCGAGGAGTTTTTAGCGCTGGCGGCAGAGCTGCCGCAGTCCGCGCATCAAGCACACTAAAGGAGGGAGCGCCATGCAGTTTATTGACCTTGGCTTTTTATTCTTGCTGCTGCCTGTATCGGCGGCGGTCTATTACTGCGTTCCCAACCGGTACAAGCCCGCCGTTTTGCTGAGCCTCTCGGTCTGCTTTTATTATCTGATGCAGCCGGGCTTTATCTGGCTGCCGCTTACCGTCCTGCCCGACTGCCTGCTGCTGGCGCATATGAACCACAGCGCACCGGAAAGCCCTAAAAACCTGCTGCTTGCTCGGCTATGCGTCCTTAAAAATATTATTGTCATGCTGGTTTTCGGGGTCTTAGGGCCTGTTACGCAGCAAACCGCAGCGCCGGTGGGCGCTATGGTGATATCGCTTGCGCTGATCGATCTGCTCGTTTTACAGCACCGGGGCGCCGCCAAATTTCCTTCGCCCGTTAAAACAGCCTGCGGCACGCTGTTTTTTGCGCGTTTTAATTACGGGCCGGTCGGCCCGGCGCAAGGGCTTATCGCACAGCTGGACGCGCCTGCGCCGTCGCTGTCGCGCATTGCCAAGGGGATTATGCTGCTGATCACCGGCGTAGCCAAGCAGGTGGTTCTTTCGGAGCAATTTTTTGCACTTTTAAAAACAATCTCCCGCCTGCCTCCGGAGCGGTTTTCGGCCGCGCTGAGCTGGCTGTGCGCGTTGTGCAGTGCGCTGGGGCTGTATTTTTCGCTCTCGGCCTTTAGCAATATCGCAAGGGGTATCGGCGATATTTTTTCGCTCAAATTGCCCCGCATGCTGTATTATCCGTTTCAGGCGCGCAGCATCCGCGAATATGTCTACCGGCTCAACATGCCGCTGGAAGATACTGTATTTAGGCTTGTTTTCCCAAATAACGACCGTACCGTCAACGACGGGCGAAGCTATCTGATCTCGTTTTTTATGCCGCTGCTTCTGGGGCTGTGGCTTTCGCCCTCGGGCGGGTTCCTGCTGTGGGGCGGCTATTTGGCCTGTCTGGTGCTGCTCGACTGGCTGGTGCTGCGGCACATCCCGGTGCCGCTGGGCTTTGTCGCACGCATTACCACCTTTGTCATTACGCTGCCCGCCTATGTGCTGATGCTGCCCACCACGCTGGGCAACCGCTTTGCCATGATTACCGCTATGCTGGGCCTAGGGGGTACCCCGCTCTTAAACGACGCGGTCATCTATCTTTTTTCGTCTAACTTTATATTAATCGTCGTAGGGGTACTGGCCTGCTCAAATGTTTTTGACCTGCTGGGCCGTGCCACCGAGCAGCAGTTCCCGCGGCTGTGGTGGGTCGGCTCCTCGCTGGCGCATCTGGCGCTGCTGGTGGTCGCCACATCCTTTTTGCTCTGGAACGTGAGGTGAGTCTTATGCTGACAAAACGCATTATTTCCGCCCTGATGGTCGGGCTGATTCTGGTGGCGGGCACAATGACCGCAGCAAAGGCTATCGGCAGAGGCTATCTGCCGTCCTCGGTGCGGGATATCGGCAATTGGGCCGACCACGCTGTCTGGCGGCAGTTAAGGAGCTTCGACCGCCTGACACAGCTGGCCCCCACAATGCTGCTGGCCGGCGGCGCCAAAGAGCAGGACGGTATCTTCATTACAAAAGACTATCTGCTCGAAAATATTGCGGCGGAAAATGCCGCCGTGCTCGAGCAAAACCTGGCGGGGGTTGAGGGTTTTTTAGCCACACACAACATTCCGGCGACTTTTTTGCTGATTCCGACAGCCTGCGTCATTAAGCAACAGGAGCTTCCTTCACGCGCCGAGCTTTATAACCAAAAGGCGCTGATTGCCGACTGCTATGCCCGTCTTTCGGGCAAGGCCGGCACCGCAGACGCCTATGGCAAGCTGTTTGCGGCCAAGGAGCAGTATACCTATTTCCGAACCGAATCCAACCTCACCGGGCTGGGCGGCTATTACGTTTACACGGCGCTGGCGCCGCGTATGGGCTATACGGCACGCGCGCTCGACCAGTTTGAAGTCGAGCAGCTGGCCGACGACTATTACGGAGCGCTTTATCAGCGCTCCAGTTACAAGGGTACCGACCCGGATCTGCTGACGCTCTACCGTTTTTCGCGTTATTCCCGGCAATATCAGCTTTCGCTTGTCAATAACGGTGAGAAAAAGAACTATTATACGCTGTTCCCCACCCATTTAGCCCAGCTGGGCCAGCCAAAATCGGTTCTGCTGGGCGGCTTTGGGCAACGGATGGATATCTCGGTGGTGTCGCCCTTTGAAGAGTCTCTGCTGATCTTCGGGGATGAAACGGCGCTGTCCTATCTGCCATTTCTCGTCGTGCATTATGGCAATATTACGATGGTCGACCTTGAGAGCTGCCCGGATGACATGCTGGCTGCTCTGGTGTCCGACGAGTACGATCAGGTGCTTTTTGCTTACTCGGTAGACAAATTTATTCACGAGCCCGTGACTGCCCGCGCCGTCCTGCTGCAATAGCCCGGCATGTCAATTTACCGCCCCGGCCCCGTAAGATGACTTGAACCTGCCAGAATATAATTCAAGGCTTCGGGCAATGCCCGAAGCCTCTTGAAAAAACGCCGGCAACACTTTGTGGCAGCCTTGCGAAGTCGGCCAATACGTCAAACAAAGGGTCTGCCTGCTCTTTAAAAAACATGGCACAACCCCTGCGTTAGCCGCAAAGAACCATCAAACAAAAATTAGCAGAGAGAGGAGACGCTTTTATGCCCCAGCCTGTTGTCATCCGCCCCGCCGTACCGGAGGATGCCGAAGCGTTGCTCGAAATTTACGCGCCTTATGTTCGGAACACCGCCATTTCGTTTGAATATGCCGTGCCATCGGCGCCGGAATTTGCCGGGCGCATCCGCAGCACTTTAGCCCGGTACCCCTATCTGGTGGCGCGGCAGAATGATAAAATTGTGGGCTACGCTTACGCGTCGGCCTTTAAAAGCCGCGCCGCTTATGACCGGGCGGTTGAAACCAGCGTCTATGTCTCCCAAGCCTGCCGCGGCGGCGGCATAGGCCGCGCACTCTACGAAAAGCTTGAAGCAGTGCTGCAGTGCCAGAACATTTTAAACCTCAACGCCTGCATCGCCTGGCCATCTGGCGAAGACCCGCATCTGTCCACCGACAGCGCAAGCTTCCACGCGCGTCTGGGCTACGAAAAGGTGGCGCACTTTCACCGGTGCGGCTTTAAATTCAACACCTGGTACGATATGATCTGGATGGAAAAGCTGCTGGGTGCGCATTGCGCCACCCCCGCACCGGTTCGCCCGTTTTTGGAGGTCTGGCACGATTGCTTTGGCTAGACTGTCGCCGGCGTCATTTCTCTCGCTTTAAAGTGCCATACAGCTATCTGTAGACCTTTTTGCCGACGACGCCGCGCTATATCAGCGTAGCGCTGCCTTTAATACGCGTTGCCGTAATCGTGCCGCCGCTGAGAAAAACCTCCGACGTAATGACGCTGGGTCTGCCCATTGCAAAGCCCTGCAAAATTTTAAAGCTGTTCCAGCCCTGCTGCACCGGCACAACCGTCCGTTGTGCGAGATAGGCCCCCAGCGCCGAGGCTGCAACGCCGGTGGCGGGGTCTTCGGCATAGCCTGCACGCTTCGGGAACTGGCGCGCATAGAATACCGGCGTGCCGCCGTCATCCGGGCCAGGCGCAAACGGATAAAAGCCGGTGGTATCGTAGTCGTCGCAAAGCTGCCAGAGATATTCAAAATCCGGGCAAAGGCTGTCGAGCGTTTCCCGGCTCTTTAGCGGCACCATCAGTTTTTGACGCGAGGTGGCTACCGATCCGATTGGATACGGCCCCAGCGCCTGTACGTCGATGCCCAGCGCCCTGCATACGGCCTGCGGCGAAGGGTTCTTCTCTGAAAAAACAGGCAGGAACTGTGCCACAGCCACATCAATTTCCTCTCCGCGCCAGGCCCATTCGGCGCTGACAACGCCAAGCTGTGTCTCAAACCGTATCGGGCTGGCCATCGCCATGCCCTCCCGCACCAAAACCGTTGCGCAACCCACGGTAGCATGCACGCACATACCCATTTCATGCAGCGGCACAAAATAGCGCAGCTTAAAATCACATGCCGGATTTTCCGGCGGGCAGACAAAAGCGGTCTCCTGCATAAACGCCTTTGCCATAGCCTGCATTTCTGCGGTGGTGTACCGCTGTGCATCCAGAACCACCGGACAGGGATTGCCACCCCCCTGCCCAAACGCAAATACCACCGTGTGAACAACCCGTTCCATAAAACAGCCTCCTTTTTATCCGGTTCTTGTCAATACGATAGTAGCATCCCCGCATGGGGCTGTCAACACACAGGGCACGGTACAGACGCCCGGGGCAAACTATATAGTCAAACCACCAGAAAACCAAGTGGTATGACTATATCTTGCGGTCAGATTTGTCGGGCAAACCAGATGTTGTTATGCAGTTTGCCTTAAACAGACGCCCTTGGTACGCAAAAGGATTGCCCG
>JAEWYJ010000295.1 GCA_023395695.1 Bacillota bacterium
CCGCCCCCCTGCTGACGCTTTACCCATATGCGCCTAAAACAGTGCGTATTGTCACCACTGGCAGCGAGGTCTATAAAGGCCTGATACAAGACACCTTCACACCTGTTTTGCGCGAGAAAATAGCGGAATACGGCGCTGTGGAAATGGGACAGGTGCTTTTGGACGACGACCCCGTCGCCATTACCGCCGCTATTACCAATTTTGTGCAGCAGGGCGCCGATTTGGTGTTGTGCTCCGGCGGCATGAGCGTCGACCCAGACGACAAAACGCCGCTGGCTATTAAAAATGCCGCCGCCTCGGTGGTAAGCTATGGCGTACCCGTATTGCCGGGCGCTATGTTCATGCTGGCGTATACAGCGTCAGGTATTCCTGTAATGGGCCTGCCCGGCTGCGTAATGTATGCCAAACGCACTGTCTTCGATTTGGTTCTGCCCCGCATCATGGCCAATATGCCGCTGGACGCCGGGGATCTGGCAGCGCTGGGGCACGGTGGGCTATGTCTGGGGTGTGAAGTTTGCATATTCCCAAACTGCGCATTTGGCAGCGGCGTGTAGACTGGCGCGGGCAAACGGCATTAAGCACGGTAAAAGTGTTTGATAGATCATAAAATACGAGGAGAAACACATGAAAAAAGTTATATCGGTTCTGGTGGCTTTATCCGTTCTGGCCCTGATGTTGACCGGGTGCGGTGGCGCCGGCAGCAGTCAGGCCCCTGCTCCCAGTGCACCGCAGGAGGCGCCTTCTCAGGAGCAGCCCGAAGCGGTGACGATTCTGCTGGCCGCAGCCGCCAGTCTGGAAGACAGCTTTACCGGTACGCTGATTCCCATGTTCAATAAGCAATACCCATGGGTTACGGTGGAGGGTACTTACGATTCCTCCGGCAAGCTGCAAACCCAAATTGAAGAAGGCCTTGCGGCAGACCTTTTTTTCAGCGCAGCCACCAAACAGATGAATGCCCTTACAGAGTCGGGCATGATCGATAAAGACACGGTGGTAAAGCTTTTGGAAAACGAGATTGTACTGATTGCCCCCGTCGACTCCGAAACCGTCATTGATGCGTTTGATAAAATTGGAGCGGCCGAAACCATCGCTCTGGGCGACCCAAAAAGCGTGCCGGCCGGCCAATATGCGCAGGAAGCGCTTACAACGCTTGGGGTTTGGGACGCTATTCAAAGCAAAGTGAGCCTTGGCACCAATGTAACCGAGGTTTTAAATCAGGTGGCGGAAGGCAGCGCCGACGTGGGCATTGTGTACGCCACCGACGCCGCCCAAATGCCCGATAAGGTTAAAATTCTGGCGGCTGCACCCGAGGGCAGTCTGGCAAAAAAGGTTGTTTACCCTGTAGGCATTCTGGCTCAGGCGCCCCAGCGTGAGGCAGCGGAGCTGTTCATGGCCTTCCTGCAAAGCCCGGAGGCGATGGCCGTATTTGTCCAAAACGGCTTTAAATCGAATATCTAGCACGGCAGAAATACTTTGGCGGCGGGCTTGCGGTTGGTAGGCCCGCCGCATGTGAATTTGAGGGAGGGCCGAAAATGGATGTTGCCGCTATTTTAATATCGCTGAAAACGGCGTCGGTGTCGATTGTTATCACCTTCTTTTTAGGTGTTTTGACGGCATGGTGGGTGGTGTCGCTCCAAAGCGCTGCATTAAAGCTGATTATAGACGGAATATGCACCCTGCCGTTGGTGCTGCCGCCAACGGTGGCAGGGTTTTTTCTGCTTTACATTTTTGGGGTAAAGCGTCCGGTCGGCGCATTTTTATTGCATTTTTTCAGTGCGAAAATTGTGTTTAGCTGGGGCGCTACCGTTCTGGCGGCGGTGGTCATCTCTTTTCCGCTCATGTACCGCAGCGCCCGCGGTGCGTTTGAACAGGTGGACGAAACCCTGATACAGGCCGCCCGCACCATCGGCATGCCGGAGTGGAAAATTTTTTGGCGGATTATTATGCCGCTGGCCTTGCCGGGTATTGCGGCAGGCGGCATTTTGGCCTTTGCACGGGGTCTGGGAGAATTTGGCGCAACCGCTATGATCGCGGGTAACATTGCCGGCAAAACGCGCACCCTGCCGCTGGCCGTCTATTCGGCCGTGGCAGGCGGCAACATGGAAAGCGCCTATGAATATGTGGGCATTCTTGTGGGTATTTCGTTTCTGGTGATGCTGGGTATGAACTTTTTTACATTAAAAGAACGGCGTTACCGCGGCAAGGGGGCGAAGCATTGAGCCTTGATGTTGCGATTAAAAAGCGCTTGCGCGGCTTTACGCTGGATATAGGCTTTGCCTCCCCCGCCGGACCGCTGGGCATACTGGGCGCTTCGGGCAGCGGGAAAAGCATGACGCTTAAATGCATTGCCGGAATTGAAACCCCCGACGAAGGACATATTGTCGTAAACGGGCGCGTGCTATTTGACTCCCGCAAAAAAATTAATTTGAAGCCGCAAAAGCGCAATATTGGCTTCCTGTTCCAAAGCTATGCGCTTTTTCCAAATATGACCGTCGCACAAAACATTGCCTGTGCGCTGAAAAAAAAGTGTGGAGGAAATGCCGCCATTGTGGCAGATTTGCTGGCACGCTTTGAACTGACAGGGCTTGGCGGGCGATATCCCTCCCAGCTTTCGGGCGGGCAACAGCAGCGCGTGGCGCTGGCACGCATTCTGGCATATGAGCCGGATGTGCTTTTGCTGGATGAACCGTTTTCGGCACTGGATGCTTACTTGAAAGAAGCGCTGCAAGCTGATATGATAAAGCTGCTGAAAAACTACCGTGGGGACACCGTCATGGTGACGCACAGCCGGGATGAGGTGTACAAGCTGTGCCCCGGACTTATGGTAATGGAAAACGGCCGTGTGCGTTGCCTTGGCCGCACCCACGACATGTTTGCGCAGCCAAAGAATGTTGCCACCGCGCGCCTGACCGGCTGCAAAAACATAACTCGCGCCGAAAAACTATCGGAACACCATGTATATGCGCAGGACTGGGGTATTACCTTCACGGTCACGCAAGCGGTGCCCGACCAAACAGCCTACGTGGGCATACGGGCGCACAGCTTTGTGCCGTCGCAGACAGCCGGGGGGCAAAACACCATTGAGGTAAAGCCGGTTGAAGTAATTGAAGACCCGTTTGAGATAAGTGTGTTGTTTCAAAATGCCAAGGCATCCGGTCATGCAGGCCACATCTGGTGGAAATATGCCAAACATGATGGCATACAAACCATGCCCGATGCATTGCACGTGCCCGAGCAAGCTGTTTTTTTGCTTGAGGAATAATCCTAAAAAGGAGACAAGCGTATGGCAGAACATTCAAACCATTTCGATCAGGGCGGCCGTGCCGTGATGGTGGATGTATCACAAAAGGCCCCTACCCTGCGCATCGCCGTGGCCGGTGGGTGCATCCGTATGAATGCGGCAGCCTTCGGCGCGGTTTGCGCGGGTACGGTACAAAAGGGCGATGTGCTGGGCGTAGCGCGTCTGGCCGGCATTATGGCGGTGAAGCAAACGCCGCACCTCATCCCGTTATGCCACCCGCTGCTGACCGAAAGAGCCAGCGTCGACTTCACGACGGACGCGGCGGCGCGTACCATTGGCGTGACCTGCACCGTACAGGCGCAGGGCAAAACCGGCGTGGAAATGGAAGCGCTGTGCGGTGTCAATATTGCGCTGCTGACCATTTATGATATGTGCAAGGCACTGGACAAGAGCATGGAAATATCCGGCATACGCCTGTTGGAAAAGCAGGGCGGCAAAAGCGGTATCTACCGTTATGAGGATATGCCGCATGACTGACGGGCAGGGCCGCAGGCTGAATTACCTGCGTGTTTCGGTTACCGACCGGTGTAATTTGCGTTGCCGCTACTGCATGCCGCAAGGCGGCGTTACATTTATACCGCACAGCGACATATTGCGCTATGATGAAATTGTGCGTCTTGTGCGCATTATGGCAGGCCTTGGGGTGGACAGGGTACGCCTGACCGGCGGCGAGCCGTTGGTGCGCAAGGGCCTTGCGGATTTGGCGCGGCAAATTAAACAAATTGACGGCATACGCTTTTTGGGGCTGACAACCAACGGCGTGCTGCTCAAAGATAACGCCCAGGCGCTTTTGGATGCAGGCATAGACGGGCTGAATATCAGTCTGGATACGCTTAATGCAGGGCGCTATCAGGCTTTAACAGGCTTCGACGCGTTGTCCGGTGTGCAGGACGGCTTGCGGGCGGCTTTGGCGCTGCCTTTTTCTTCGGTAAAAATAAACTGTGTTCTGGCGCCGCAAAGCAAGCGCTCCGACTGGCTGCCGGTGGTCGGGTTGGCAAAGCACTATGCCGCAGATGTACGTTTAATTGAATGGATGCCAATGGCCGGTGAAGCGACCGCCGCCCTGCCGCACGGAGATGATGTACTGCGCGCCATTGCCGGCAAATACGGCACCCCAAAAGCCGACATCAAAGCACCGGAGGGCGGCCCGGCAAGCTATTGGCATGTTGAGGGCTTTAAGGGCCGAGTGGGCATGATCAACGCCCTTAGCCATTCCTTTTGCAGCGAATGCAACCGCCTGCGCCTCACATCCACCGGAGATTTAAAGCTTTGCCTGTTTTATGATGCGGGCGTGCCTCTCAAGCCCCTATTGCGCGGCGGTGCCAGCGATGAAAAAATAGCCGACGCGATTTTACAAGCAATTCAATACAAGCCAAAGGCGCATCAAGGGTTGGTAAAAACCAGCGAAGAGGGCGGCAAATGTGCTTTGGTGCACCACCCTATCGGCATGTATCAAACAGGGGGATAAAATGAAACAGTCTGGCGAAGTAATAGCCGTGTGTACCAGTGCCATAAAAGGCGTGGCCAAACAGGAACAGAATGAAGCCGTGCTCCTTGAAAACCACGGCATACAAAACGATGCCCATGCCGGAAGCTGGCACAGGCAAATCAGCTTGCTCAGTTACGAAAAGGTCGAAGCCTTCAAGGCGCAGGGCGGTCGGGTAAAAAACGGTGCGTTTGGCGAGAATTTGCTTGTCAGCGGTATTGACTTTGCCCGCCTGCCGGTGGGTACAAGGTTAAGCTGTGGCGCCATTCTGCTGGAGATAACGCAAATTGGCAAGGAGTGCCATGCGCACTGCGCCATTTACCATCAGGTGGGCGATTGCATTATGCCGCGCGAGGGCGTGTTTGCCCGTGTGCTGCACGGCGGAAAAATTGCCAAAGGAGCTGTCATTCATGTGGAGCAGTAAATATCGTGTGGCTATTTTAACGGCAAGCGACCTTGGCGCGGCGGGAGAGCGGGAGGATAAAAGCGGCCCGCTGATAAAAAGCCGGATGATGGCCGAAGGCTGCGAGGTGGTCGACACGGCGCTGCTGCCGGACGACAGGGAGGGGTTGGCCCTGCAATTGACAAAATGGTGTGACGGCCATATAGCGGATTTGGTGCTGACAACAGGAGGCACCGGTCTTGCGCCGCGCGACCAAATGCCGGAAGCCACCCTGCAAATTGCGCAGCGTATAGTGCCGGGTATTGCGGAAGCCATACGCGCATACAGCATGCGCATTACCCCGCGCGCAATGCTGGGGCGCGGGGTTGCAGTTGTGCGCGGCACAACGCTGATTATAAACCTGCCGGGCAGCCCCAAGGCAGTGAGCGAAAGCCTTGACGCCATACTGCCCTCGCTGGAGCATGGGCTGGATATATTGTGCCAAAAAGGCAGGGAATGTGCCCGCGGAGATTGAGCGATAGCGCTTCTAACCGACGAGCTTGAACAGCGGCGCCAAATGCGTGCGCATATTTTTATGCCGCAAAGCAGACGACGCAGGCAGGCTGACTGTTCGGCAGAGAAGATACCGCAGCGATATGGAAAATATACCGCCAAGGCACTATGCTGTCTAAGCCGGTCAACGATTCGTGCCTGAGAGGCCCGGATAAACCGCTCGAAAAGGCATGCGCAAAGAATTGACGGGGCTGTTTTGTAACTGGCAAGCGCAATAAGGCAGCCAGCCGCAAAACAGCCCCGTCAATTTTATTGTTCTTTTGAACGGGTCTGGCCATAAGCTTTTCTACAGGTACAGCCTCCATTTTTGGGCTGTTCATTGGTTCAATCGCTCAACTAATAAATCAAGATTTTTGACCGTGATCGGGTCGAGAAAATGTTCAATCTTTTCCACCTGCTCAAGCTCGTTATCGGAATGATTGAGCGCACACAGAAAGCGATGGATAACATCATGGCGGTAAAGGAGATATTCCCCTGTCGTCCTTCCCTTCTCGGTCAACGAGATATCGCCGTATTTTTCGGTGTGGATATAGTCGGCGCGATTGAGCTGCTGCAGCATCTTGGTCACAGAAGAAGGCTTTACGTGAAGACGCTTTGATAAATCGCCAACCTTTACGCGGCTGTTGACCCGCATAATGCGGCATATCATTTCAAGGTAATCCTCCATGGCGGGCGTCAGCTCAATCGGCGTATTGATTTGATAGCCTTTCAGCGTATAAAACCCGTTTGTTTTATTCATACGGCAGATCGCTCCTGTCCTGTCATCCGAAGCTGTCGGCGCATATGGGGGAATCATTCATCATGTGCGTTCCAAGCTTCTCTATTCTAAACCTATTAAAAAGGCGGCGGCTTTATGAATATGCCGCCGCCTTGCTTTTGGGCAAGACGCTACCTGGAAAACAACGTCTCGTAGCTTTTGAAGCCGGCCGTGCGCCCGGCGTCGGTCAGCTTTAAAATACCGTTATCAAACAAAATGCAGTTTTCGCGCTCAAGCAATCTGACAATTTTATTGGTGAATTCCGCGCGCCAACGCAGATGCAATTGCAGCGTGTCAACACCGGCTTCGTCCATTTCTTCCGAGCTGTCTTCGTGGTTGAGCAGATGCAACAGCAGCGTGGCCTTGGCAAATTCCAGCCTTTGTCGTCTGCGCCTGCGCAAAGCGCTGACCAGTCCCCTGCCCGGCGCAAAAACAAATACCGCCAGAAAGATCAGTCCGGTAACCACCGCCATGCCCCCCGCAATCGAAACATCCAGCAGCGCAGCCGCCTGATAGCCAAGAACGCCGCAAAGCGCACCGATGCAGCCACTGAATATCAGCATTTGTTTAAGGTCGTCGGT
>JAEWYJ010000004.1 GCA_023395695.1 Bacillota bacterium
GCCGTCATCACGTTGGCTGGGGTGCGGGCACTTGTTGATTCGGTCGGCGGGGTCACGGTGAATCTGGAGCGCCCCATCGAATTTCTGCCCGGCAAGACGATTTCAACCGGCCCCCAGACGCTCAACGGCGAGCAGGCCGAATGGCTGCTGCGCTACCGCAAGGGCTATGAGATGGGGGACTTAGACCGGCTCAAGGTTCAAAAACAGTTTTTGTTTTCCGCTATGCAGTCGGTCAAAAATTTAGGCAGGTTCAAGGCCTTTAAAATTGCGGCGCAGAATTTTGGGCATGTCAAAACAACAGTGCCGTTTTCTGAAATTCGGTCGCTGATTGACGCATGCATGGGCCTTTCGACCGACAGCATCACCATACAGACACTGCCGGTTTATGGTGCGGCCTATCAGGGTTATTCGGTGCTTTGCATCAACCGTTTTAAGCTGGCGGAGCTGCTCAATGCCGATGTGCGCGCGGCAAACCCGGTCGACCCCTGGACGCTGCAGCTGGCTTATCCGCCCGAGGGGAGCGCGCACGCGCCCTCCGGTGCGTCAAGACCGCAGCATGAGGATGAAGCCGATTCGCCGTTCGATTTCAGCTGGGATTTTGAGGATTCCGACAGCGATTATATTCAAAACAGTGACGCCGAGGGCGTTATAATACGCAGCAACGATTAAGGAGGTTTGTTAATGACAGCATTGGACAGGGCTAAAGAGGTTGCACAGCTGATTGACAGCAAAAAAGGGGACGACGTGCGGGTGTTGCACATCGGCACGCTGACAAGCATCGGCGATTATTTCGTCGTTGCCACCGGCGGCTCTACCACGCAGGTTAAGGCGCTGGCCGACGCGGTGGACGAGCGCCTTTCGGCACAGGGCCTGCAACCCAGACGCATTGAGGGCTACAATACCGCCTCTTGGATTCTGATGGACTATAATGATGTGATTATCCACATCTTTTTGAAAGAAACCAGAGAGTTTTACGCTCTGGAGCGGCTTTGGGGCGACGCGCCCGAGGTCGAATGGGACAATTAACAAAGGCAGAAATGCCGATTGGAGAGTGAGTCACCTTGAAGTACGATTTTAAGTCGATCGAAAGCAAGTGGCAGCGCGTTTGGGAAGAGAAAAAAGCGTTCGCGGCGGTTGAGGATTATTCCCGCCCCAAGTTTTACGCGCTCGTGGAGTTTCCGTACCCTTCGGCGCAGGGGCTGCATGTCGGGCATCCGCGCTCGTACACCGCGCTGGACATCGTTTCAAGAAAGCGCCGCATGCAGGGCTACAACGTGCTCTACCCGATGGGCTGGGATGCGTTTGGCCTGCCGACCGAAAACTTTGCAATTAAAAACCACATCCACCCGGAGCTTGTCACCCGACGCAACGTGGCAAATTTTAAGGCGCAGCTCAAGGCGCTGGGGCTTTCGTTTGACTGGGATCGTGAGGTCAACACCACCGACCCCGACTACTACAAGTGGACGCAGTGGATTTTTTTGCAGCTCTTTAAAAAGGGCCTTGCCTACAAAAAGGAGATGGCCGTCAACTGGTGCACCTCCTGCAAGGTGGTGCTGGCGAATGAAGAGGTTGTCAACGGCGCGTGCGAGCGCTGCCACGGCGAGGTTATCCACAAGGTCAAGAGCCAGTGGATGCTTAAAATTACCGAATACGCGCAGCGCCTGATCGATGACCTTGATCTTGTTGACTACATAGACAGAGTCAAGGTGTCGCAAAAAAACTGGATCGGCCGCTCCACCGGCGCCGAGGTCGATTTTAAAACCACGGCCGGGGACGTGATGACCGTCTTTACGACCCGTCCGGATACGCTGTTCGGCGTGACCTACATGGTTATGAGCCCGGAGCATCCCTTCCTGAAAAAATGGGAGGGCGACATTAAAAATCTCGCCGCTGTGCGCGCCTATCAGGAAGAGGCGGCCCATAAGTCCGACTTTGAGCGCAGCGAGCTGGCCAAGGATAAAACCGGTGTGCGCTTAGAGGGCGTCTCGGCGGTCAACCCGGTCAACGACGCGCAAATTCCCATTTTTGTTTCCGACTATGTGCTTATGAGCTATGGCACCGGCGCCATTATGGCGGTTCCGGGCCACGATACGCGCGACTGGGAGTTCGCCAAAAAATTTGACCTGCCCATCATCGAAGTGGTCAAGGGCGGGGACGTTTCGCAGGAAGCGTTTGTCGACTGCGCCACCGGCATTATGGTCAATTCCGGCGTGCTCGACGGCCTGACCGTCGACGAAGCCAAGCAGAAGATTGTAAAATTCCTCTCGGAGCGCGGCCTTGCGCACGAGAAGGTCAACTACAAGCTGCGCGACTGGGTATTTGCCCGCCAGCGCTACTGGGGCGAGCCTATTCCGATTGTCAACTGCCCCTGCTGCGGCTATGTGCCGCTGGACGAGCGTGAGCTGCCGCTGCGCCTGCCCGACGTGGCCTCCTACGAGCCGACTGAGGACGGAGAATCGCCGCTGGCACACCTTGAGGATTGGATTAACGTCCCTTGCCCCAAGTGCGGCGCACCCGCTCGCCGCGAAACCGACACCATGCCCCAATGGGCGGGGTCCTCGTGGTATTTCCTGCGGTATATCGCGCCCCACTGCGATACCGCCATTGCCCCCAAGGAGGCGCTCGACTACTGGATGCCGGTCGACTGGTACAACGGCGGCATGGAGCACACGACGCTGCATCTGCTGTACTCCCGCTTTTGGCACAAGTTTTTGTATGATATCGGCGTTGTTTCCTGCCCGGAGCCCTATGCCAAGCGTACAAGCCACGGCATGATTCTGGGTGAGGACGGCGTTAAGATGAGCAAGTCGCGCGGCAACGTCATTAACCCCGACGATATTGTCAATGCTTACGGCGCGGACACAATGCGCATGTACGAAATGTTCATGGGAGACTTTGAAAAGGCAGCGCCGTGGAAATCCTCGTCCATCAAGGGCTGCACGCGCTTTTTGGAGCGCGTCTGGGCGTTGCAGGATATGCTTACCGGCGGCTACGGCTACTCAAAGGAGCTGGAAAGCGCGTTCCACAAGACCATCCGCAAGGTGACCGAGGATATTGAAAATCTGGCGTTTAACACCGCGATTGCCGCCATGATGACGCTGCTTAATGATATTTCGGACAAAAAGCAGATTACCCGCGGCGAATATAAGACGCTGCTGCTGCTGCTCAACCCCTTTGCGCCGCATATGACCGAGGAACTGTGGGAAAGCTGCGGCTTTGGCGGTATGCTGCATCAACAGAGCTGGCCGGTTTACGACGAGGCAAAATGCGTTGATAAAACGGTGGAAATTGCCATTCAGCTTTCGGGTAAGCTGCGCGGTCGCGTTGAGCTGCCGATGGATTGCGGCAACGCCGCGGCACTGGCGGCTGTAAAAGCAGTGCCTGAAATTGCTGCCGCGCTTTCAGGCAAAACAATTGTAAAAGAAATCGTCGTACCAAATAAGCTCGTGAATATTGTCGCAAAATAGACGGCATGGGGACTTGACACTCTTGTGCAGACTATTGTATAATATTCGTGTTATCCTTTTTGGAGTAATCGACCATGCGGGATAAATACTCCTGCCTAGGGCGTTGGGAGGGAATAGTAAATGTCAGAAATTCGTGTTAAGGACAACGAGTCGTTGGATAGTGCTCTGAGAAGATTTAAAAGACAGTGCGCAAAATCCGGAGTTCTTCAGGAAGTGCGCAAAAGAGAGCACTACGAGAAGCCCTCTGTAAAACGCAAAAAAAAGTCCGAGGCTGCAAGAAAGAGAAAGTTCAAATAATGATTTGAAATTCTGCACGGCAAAAGGGCTTGCCTTTTGTCGCCTGCAAGTAAAAATCCCCGCCGTTTATTAAAACGGCGGGGATTTTTATGCACGCACACAGCATGATAAAAAATGCGCTGCATACCCGTGCATAATTTCCTCTGTAAAAAAGCACCTAATTATAGGCGACTCATTTTAAAAGCGGCGCAGCGTTGGCACGCCTGTTTTTTGCGTTGCTGCGTTGTCCTCCCAGATCAGGCGTCAGCCGGGCGGTCTGGTTTACCTTGCAGCACAAAACAGGTTTACCGTTACAAGCGGTTTTTCAAATACATCCATTTACAAACAGCTCAACTGACAGGAGGATGCCAAAATGCTTAATAAAAAAGGCCGGTTATACCGTGCGGCTATAACAATCACAGCGTTGCTCGCGCTGGCTTTGGCGATGGATGCGCTCGGCATTGCATGGAACAACCACCAATTAAAAAAAGCGCTCATGGCAATTGATACGCCCACCGTTTCTTTAAACGCGGTTGTGCCTTTCGCATGGGATGCGGTCTATACCTTTGAACCCTATCTTTCAAAAGCCGAAATGGCCGAGATCATCGGTTTTAAAAGCGGTGCGCTGCGCCAGACGGTCAGTGAGGGTATGACGCAGCTGGTCTTTGTCAAGGGCACATCGGTCGTCGCCAGCGTCTGCGGCTATCCTGCCCCCGGCAAGCTGGGCTATTCGGTCTGGCTGGACAACTGGGCGGGTTCGGCGGCTAAGGTCACCTTCGCCGAGGAGGCTGTATTTTCGGTTGACGCGCTTGACGGCATTCTCCGGCTGCACCAGATTGCAAAGGGCGCCTGACGCGCCCCCATAAATAACAGCGCGGAAAGGAAGCTTTCTTTCCGCGCGGTTTATTTTCGCAATTTATCAGCCCTTGGGCATTGTCAAATCGTTATCGGTCAGGCCATCCTTGGCCAGCATGCTCTCAAGTACGCTGATGTCGGACGAAATGTCAAGCACGTCGTTTTCAAACAGCAGATCGAGCTGGCGCTCAAAGCCCGATACGAGGTGGTCGAGAATATTCTCAATATCCCGCATGGCCGCCTGCAAATTTTCGCCGCGCACACCCTGCTCCTCAAACTGCTCGTAGGCAGTCAGAATTTTAAGCGTGGTTGGCAGGTAATAACCCATAAAAGCGCCGATTTTCCGTTCCTTAGCCGGGTCGCGCCCGACCGCCTCCAAAATCAGTGCGGTAATTTCTTCAATGCGCTGTACCTTTTGTGAGACCGACGCATTTTCAATGCGCTCATTCACCGCGCGGATTTGCTCAAGCATGCTGCTGCGCGTATCGGTATGGCTTTGGTTGTTGTCGGGTTTGCCCGGTATTGGCTCGTCCTCCAGCGTGGCCGGATCAAAGCCCTGTGCCGAGACCACCAGCAGCTTGCGGGCGTGGTCAATATAGCCGCCGGGGAACAGCCCTTTGTCGAGGTGCTGTTGCAATTCCTTAATCAGCTGCGGATAAGTCATTCCAAGCGTTGCGGCCATGTCGGGCAGCTTCATAAACTTGCGTGTGCCTACAACATTGCAAAAACGGATTTTTTTCGCCTCCTGCAGTGCAAATGTGCGGGGCGCCATCAAAAAGCAGCCGCCGGAGATGACGGCCATAGCCGAAAGCGCAAACATGCTTGCCGCGTTGGAAAGCGCACCCCCGCCAAACACGTCGCCCAGTGCCAGAAACGAGAACCAGCTGCCGGCGGCAATCAGGCCGACGCCAAGCGCGCCCAGTGCCGTGTGCCACCAAGGCTTTTTAATTCGGCCGGTATTATTAGGCGGCGCAGGCTTATTTGCGGCGGCGGGCCGGGGGGCAGGCTGCCCGGCAAGAGGCGGTGCGGACTTGTCCGCAGTGGTTGTCCGGGGCGCGGGCTGCCCCGCAGAGGCCGACGCCGTATTGGGCCGCGGCTGGCGCGGCGCACCGGCAAGGGGTGACGCCGGCGCCTGATAAGGCCGGTATTCGCCATAGATTTTTCCGTTTGCCCCTTGCCTTGGGCGCTCGGGCGGAAAGCGCTTTTGCGGTCGCTTCGACTCGGTATAGGTCTTCCAGATCAGGTATACGGCAACCGGCCACAGCCCAATCGAAAAAAGCACCACAATGGCGATAATCCGCCCCACCGGCAGATCGTCGGGCTTTTTGGAATTCGGCTCTATAGGGGGATAATAATTCATAACACACCACGCCTCAATGTAGGTTCTAAATTATGCCTGCTTTTGCATACGAATAGTCGATTTGAATTCAGTATCAGTATAACATGTTTGCGCAAATAAACAAACCGCAATATTTGTAATTGCGACAAAAATACACTATAATATATTTTGTACTCAAACGAACAAAAACACAGATATGCCGGTGAATTGTTTTGCGACTAACAGCGTCGCCGCCCCTGCCGGCTCCAAATAGCCGCGCTGATCTCGCTTTGTTTTTATGTTGGTTTGCTATATCTGCAAGGAGGCATGACATGAGCATTTTCTACCCGCATGAACGGCACCCGACTATTCTGGATGTTTCCCCCCAGTCGATTGTCGAAAGCGGCTTTCGCGGTGTGATTCTCGACGTTGACAATACGCTGACCACCCACGACAACCCCGTGCCGTCCGACGGCGTTCTGGCCTGGCTGCAGCAGGCGCGTGAGGTGGGGCTAAAGCTTATTATTCTTTCAAACAATTCTGCTGTGCGGGTCAGTGCGTTTGCGCAATTGCTGGGGCTTGATTTTGAATCCAACGGCAAAAAGCCGCTGCCTACCGGCTACCGGCGGGCGCTTACCCGGCT
>JAEWYJ010000047.1 GCA_023395695.1 Bacillota bacterium
TTCGTAACAGAAACCGCGGCCGCCGCCGGATTATTTAAAAACCGATGCAATTTCTGCGCCAGAGGCACGGCAAAAGCGCCGCAAGGGTGAGCAATGTGTGCAGGAGGGGCACATTTTAATCCGCAAAGACTTTTGTAATAGTTTCATTTAATTTTAACATAAACGTGTTGAATCGAATGCCAATAAACGGTATCATGAAATTAAATATAATAAATTAAAAAGGAAAAGTGCCATGAAAAAGATTGTTCGATCCGTTTCCTTTGTGGCTGCGGTTGTATTTCTGATGTCCGCCTCGACTGTGGCGTTTGCCAGAGAAAAGAAGGACGATTTGCCGACTGCGGCAAATTGTGCCATAGCGGTGGAGGGAGACAAGCTTACCGTTTCGGGCAGCTATGCCGCTACAACCAGCTATACCATTAAGGATAAGGCGGTAACCTTTGCGGTGGACAGCACCGGTTTGGTACTGACCTATCCGACACAGAACAGCGTTAAAACCATCCGGCTTGGCAAACGAATTGATGCGTTTGCCGTGTCCGGCACGCTCGACGCGCTGACGCTGGATAGTACGCTGGATTATCACTACACCGTAACCGTTGATGCGACTGTCGGCCAACTCACCGCCGACGGCGACGTCAAATTGCAGCTGACCGGTGAAACCGCGATTGAGACGCTTGCGCTGGCCAGTGACAAGGCGGTCGTCACGGCTGAAAGCGGCGTCAAAATCCAGAACACGAACAGGGCGTTGGATTCTGAAACCCGTTTGTCGGTCACTGTCCGCGATTACCGCGCCAACACGTCCTTTGCGTCTTATGACAGCGCGACCGGCGTGCTGACGCTTACAGCCGGCCGGGCCGACTGCACCGTAACCGACGCCTTAAAAGACGTTGTATTGACTGTGCGGCAGGCGCATGACGGGCTGGCGGTAGCCGGGCGGTGGTACTGGCCGGGCCTTGACGGCGGCGCGACGGATAATGGCCGTTATCTGTACCGTTTTGCACCCACAGCACAGGGGAAAGGCGTGCAGGAGCTGACCGTGGCATTCACCGCGGCGGAGAACGCATCTTAAAAAATCCAGAGCACCTTTTAAGGGGATTGCTGCAAAAGCGCACGACCGGAGTCTGCCTCTACAGGCGGCGCTTCGGAGGGCCGTTTTTGCAGCAACCCCTTATTTTTTGACCATTGAAAGCCACATTCCGCTGCTGCTACAGTGTACTTGCGGGGTAACCCGACATTGCAGCAGAAAGAAAGAGGAAACAAAAATGGTCTCCAACAAAAATACCAGACAAATTAAAGAAATGCAAAAAGCGTTTAACCATCTAAAGACTTTTCGCCTAAAAAGTGGTAAACTAAAAAATGGATTATGGGATGAGGCGACGGAAAGCGCCGTAGCGGATTTTGTAAAAAAATGCCGGAAAAGCGATTTCATGCAATTTTTAACAAAGGCCCCTACAATGTTGTTCTCATAATAGATCGCATTAATCAAGCCGCCGGAGTGGGGCACAGCATTTTATACCAACTATTTCGGGCGAACCCGCGGCAAATTCAAAGGTTGATTTGGGCCGCGGGAGCCAAAGAACTGCTGGAAAAGGAAATGGACTGTGTCATCTCCGCTCAGACGCTGATGCATTCATTGCAGAAAAGCCCATCGCCCATTTATTTGGGTCAAGATTCACTTGTCGTAGAAAAAATAACAAAGCTACAAACATTTCGGGATGCTGTGGCGATGGCACTATCGGAGCATTCTTATCAGTTTTCTGTCCAAGAGTCTTTTTTAGGCAAAATTTCACTGGATGTAAAAGATGAAAATAAGGATTTATATTTTTCAATCGGCAAAATTGATATTCAGTATCGCGCGGAGTTTGATTTGATAACAGGCTGGGTATTTACCTGCCATGCTGAAGACCAATATGACTTTGACAGCTACAGAGAGATACCGTATGAGGAGATTTTCACCATAGGATGCAAGGAGACGTTTGTGAAGCACTTGGGAAGCATCGCAAATAACGCCGGACTTTTGTCTCAAAAAGATAAAGCGAAAACGCCCTATTCCATAACCATCGATTTTACGTATTATCCACAAGGAGTGATCTAATGAAACTCGCTCCCCCGCATAGAATTAAAAAATGGCGCGCTGAATGGTTGGCGCTTGCTTTGGCTTTACTGTTTAATGGCACTATTCTCGCTTTTGGTTACCGCTGTGGCCAAAGCCTCTTCACCTCGACCACCTTCACAGCCGAGGAATCGCAGGCGCGGTTTGACTCTCGCATGATACAGGCTAAGGCACTGCTGCGCGATTTTGGCGTGTCGGAAATAGAAGAGGAAGCGCCGCCAGAGGATATGCTTTATGGGCGTGCTTTGCGGGCGGATTTTCATCAGGGGCGGTTGGAAATCTCACTTGAAAACGCCTATGGAAGCGAGACATACTACCTGAAAATCGAAACACTTTCCGGCGCTACGCCACCGGACTGCCTACCCGACACAAACACGATCGAGCTGTTTGCTCGGCTATTTAGTATTCTGTCCGGCGGGGAATATACACCGGAGGAGGTTGCAATAGATCTTTTAGAACATAACATAAACGTCCGCAACCAATGGGAAGCGGCGGTCTCTTCCAATTCGGAATATCGCTATGATCACCACGGTAGCCAGCGATTTTGGGTTCATCAGGGTAAAGACGGATATGGTGCGTTTATCAGGTGGTCTGACCGTTCTGGAGGGAGGTGACGACGTGAAGATTACCGCCCCTCGATTGGTGAAGAAATGGCGTGTTGAGTGGCTGCTCATTGCCTTGGCGATTGCGCTGCACGGTTTTGCTGGCGCTTTCGGATATAGTGTTATGCGGATGATTTTCCCGGTTGAGATACCTTTGGCGGAATCCAAGACATTGTTTGCCGCCCGTATGACCGAGGCCGAGCCGTTGCTGCATAAGTATACTGCCAGCACAAAAGAATATGCGCCGGAGTGGGATCAGAGCTATCGGCGTAGCATTGATGTGGATTTGTATCAGGGGTGGTTAAATGTCTCAATGGAAAATTCTTGTGGCATAGAAAAATACATCATGAAAATGGATCGATACGGCAAAACACCGCTTGACGCTTTGCCGAATGCAGAAAGCGTTTTGTTGGCTACCCGATTGTTTAGCATTGCGAGCGGCGGGGCATTCGCACCAGAGCCGATGGCGGAGGCCCTTTCAGTGCAGATTGATATCGCCTATGGCAAATGGGCCGCTTATACGCCCTCCCCCAATACGGAATACCGCCATTGGGTCAGTCAGCCGCTCTCCGGCGCATTTTCCGGCGAGATGACTTTTTGCATCTATGAGCGGCGCGAGGGATTTTATGCTACTGAGGTGCGCTGGGCTGCCAGCCACTACCGGCGGGATGATAGAAAATAATAGGCTGTGGTATTATGACAAGTACGCGTAAATAGAACTGACAAAAATCGCTCCCCGCCAACGACGGGGAGCGATTTTCAATACTTAAACCTTACTTATTGGCCAGCGCCGCTTTAAACTGCTCGATCATCAGCGGAACAACCTTGAACAGGTCGCCGGTGATGCCGTAATCAGCTACCTCAAAAATCGGGGCTGCGTCGTTCTTGTTGACGGCGATGATGCACTCGGAATCCTGCATACCGGCCTTATGCTGGATAGCGCCGGAGATGCCCAGTGCGATATAGATTTTGGGATGAACGGTTTTGCCGGTCTGGCCAACCTGATGGTCGGCGGAGAGCCAGCCAGCGTCGATGGTGGCACGGGAGCCGCCGACAACGCCACCGAGCACGTCGGCCAGCTCGTGCGCCAGCTCAATGCCCTTCTGAACGTCCTTGCCGATGCCGCGGCCGACCGAGACAACAATGTCCGCGCCGGTCAGGTCAACGAGCTGCTTGGCAGCCTTGACAACCTCAAGCACCTGGGTCTGAAGGTCGCCTTCGGTGAGCGAGAAGGCAGGTTTAACAATCTGGCAGGCGTCGGCCTTGGCCTGGTCGAACTCTGCGCGCTTCATAACGCCGGGGCGAACGGTCGCCATAGCGGGGCGGAAGCGGGGGCAAATGATGGTGGCCATCAGGTGGCCGCCGAAGGCCGGACGGGTCATCTTAAGGTTTCTGTCCTCATAATTGAATTTCTGGGAGGCCAAATCAATCGTTGAACTGGTTCTCAGGAATTCAACATAGTTGGCAACATCCACGTCGAGGTGGGTGCAGTCGGCGCAAAGGCCGGTGTGCAGCCTGGCCGCGCAGCGGGGGCCAAGGTCGCGGCCGATGTTGGTCGCGCCAATGAGGAAAACCTCGGGCTTCATCTCGGTGATAACGTCGCAGATCACCTTGGCATAAGCGTCGGTGGTATAATCTTTGAGCAGCGGGGACTCGCAGACGATGATCTTGTCGGCGCCGTAGCCGCCAAGCTCTCTGGCGATGCCCTCAACCTTGTCGCCCAGCAGCAGACCGCAGAGCTCAACGCCCAGCTCGTCCGCCAGCTTGCGGCCTTCGGAGATCAATTCGTAGTCGGTGGGCATCAGCTTGCCCAGGCGCTGCTCGCAGAAGACCCATACGCCCTTGAAAGCAGCGAGGTCGGTATTGTTAAAAGTAGCCATTCGTACTTATCTCCTTTCAATCAGATAATGTGCTTTTCAAGCAAAATGCTGGCAAGCGTTGCGCAGGTTGCCTTGTCGGCGCCCTCGAGCATAGTGCCAACACCCTTCTGAGGAGGAGTGAAGGACTTGAAGATGTTCGTGGGAGAGCCCTTCAGACCAATGGTGTCCAAATCGATCAGCGGATCGTCTTTCAAGGTCTCGAAGTTAAAGACATGCAGGGGCTTGGCATAGCAGTCCATGATGCCGCCGACGTTCATGTAACGCGGGTCGTTAAGCTCCTTGATGCAGGTGAGCAGGCAGGGGGTCTTGGTCTTGATGGTCATATAGCCGTCCTCAAGCATGCGGCGGCAGGTGACCTCACCGCTCTCAACCTTGAGCTCGGCAACGTAGGAAACCTGAGGCAGATTAAGCTTTTCAGCAATCTGCGGGCCGACCTGGGCGGTGTCGCCGTCGATGGCCTGACGGCCGCAGAAGACGATATCGTCGCTCTCAAGGCCAATCTTCTTGATTGCGGCCGAAAGAATCTGAGAGGTTGCGTAGGTATCCGAGCCGCCAAATTCACGTGCGGAGACGAGAACGCCCTCGTCAGCGCCCATAGCCATCAGCTCGCGGAGCATGCCCTCGGCAGGGGGCGGGCCCATGGTGATAACGATGACCTTGCAGCCATTGGCATCCTTTAAACGCAGAGCCGCCTCAATAGCGCTCTGGTCGTCAGGGTTGATAATGGCCGCCATAGATGCACGGTTCAGGGTGCCGTCGGGATTAACGGCTACCTTACCGGAAGTATCCGGAACTTGCTTTACACAAACTATTGCTTTCATAAAACGGTGCGCCTCCTCTTACTTAACCTGAAGGGCATTCGCGATGACCATGCGCTGGACTTCGCTGGTGCCTTCGTAGATCTCGGTGATCTTCGCGTCACGCATCATGCGCTCAACCGGGTAATCACGCGTGTATCCGTAACCGCCGAAGAGCTGGACAGCGCGGCGGGTGACGTCGTTTGCGGCCTCGGCGGCAAACAGCTTCGCCATGGCGGAGTCAATGCCGTAGGGCTCATGCGCCTGCTTTTTGATGGCGGCAGAATAAACCAGATACTGCGCGGCCTTCATGCGGGTGTGCATGTCGGCAATCTGGAACTGGGTGTTCTGGAACTGCGAAAGGCGCTTGCCGAACTGGATGCGCTCTTTCGTGTATTTGATGACCTCGTCGATAGCGCCCTCGCCAATACCCAGCGCCTGGGAAGCAATGCCGATACGGCCGCCGTCGAGCGTCTTCATGGCGACTTTAAAGCCTTCGCCCTCTTTACCCAGCAGGTTCTCCTTGGGAACAATGCAATCCTCAAAGATCAGCTCGGAGGTTGAGGAGCCGCGAATGCCCATCTTTTTCTCGTGCTTACCGACCGAGAAGCCGGGGAAGTCCTTTTCAACAATAAAAGCCGAAATACCGTGGTTGCCCTTTTTGCGGTCGGTCATGGCCATAACCACAAACACGTCGGCATAGCTGGCGTTGGTGATAAACACCTTGGTGCCGTTAAGCACATAATGGTCGCCCTCAAGCACAGCGGTGGTCTGCTGGCCGGAGGCGTCGGTGCCTGCACCCGGCTCGGTCAGGCCAAACGCGCCGAGCCACTCGCCGCTGCAGAGCTTGGGGAGATATTGCATCTTCTGCGCTTCGGTGCCGTTCTCAAAAATGGGCGCGCAGCAAAGCGAGGTATGGGCCGAAACGATAACGCCGGTCGTTGCGCATACCTTTGAGAGCTCCTCAACGCACATGGCATAGGACAGAACGTCCGCGCCTGCGCCGCCGTACTGCTTGGGGAAATAAATGCCCATCATGCCCAGCTTGCCCATTTTCTTGACGGTCTCCGTCGGGAACATTTCCTTTTCGTCGACCTCTTCTGCTAAAGGCTTAACTTCATTTTCCGCAAAGTCGCGATACATTTTGCGGAGCATTTGATGTTCTTTGCTCAGTACAAAGTCCATATTGTTTTCTCCTCCTATAATAGAGTAAAACACGGCGGGCATGGTGGTTTTTACCCGGCGGTTTTCAAAGGGACGCGCAAGTGGAATTGCAAAAGGGCAGAATGAGGCCCTTGACACAACTACAACGTTATAACATTAACACGCGGCTATAAGGAATGCAAGCGGATTTGTTAATTCTGTAACACGAGGCGTGCTTTTTGTAAAACTACACAAAAAAACTATTGATTAAATCCGTAATTAGGTGAATGTGTTCCCCAAAATGCTTCTAAAAATTCGATGAATTGATCGAAAATGTGACAAAATTAATTAAAAATTTCAAGGGTTAAAAATGCGTTGCACAATGTTAAACGTCCTCTTGGGCGGCAGCGCCCAAGAGAATAGGCGCTATTTGGCATCGGTGTTTAACGGCTGGTTTTTCTCCAGATTTTCAGCTTTTCCGCTTCCTTAATCAGCTCTTCGCGGAACTGCGGATGCGCAATTGAGATAATGGCTTCGGCGCGCTCCCAGGCCGAAAGGCCCTTTAAGCAGACCTTGCCGTACTCGGTAACAAGGTAATGGGTGCAGGTGCGGGTGTCGGTGACGATGGAGCCGGGGTTGAGGGTGGGCAGAATGCGCGAGTGCAGCACGCCCTTCTTATCGGTGAAGGAGGAGGAGCAGCAGATGAAGCTTTTGCCCCCATTGGAAAGGTAGGCGCCCAGCACAAAGTCGAGCTGCCCGCCCGAGCCGCTGATATGGCGGGTGCCGGAGGATTCGGAGCTGACCTGGCCGAACAGGTCGATGTCGACCGCGTTATTGATGGACATGAAGTTATCGATCTGCGCAATTCGGCGGGCGTCGTTGGTGTAGTCGACGCCAACGGCCATTACAGCCGGGTTTTGGTCGATGTATTCATACAGCTTTTTGGTGCCGGCCGCAAAGGCAAACACCTGCCTGCCGCGGTCGATGGCCTTTTGGGAACCGTTAATCTTACCGGCTCTGGCAATATCGACAAAGGCGTCGACGTACATTTCGGTGTGAACGCCAAGATCCTTCAGGTCGGACTGGGCGATCATAGAACCGACGGCGTTGGGCATGCCGCCTATGCCAAGCTGCAGGCAGGCGCCGTTGGGGATTTCCTCCACAATAAGCCTGGCGACGGCCTCGTCAATTTCAGAAGCGGCGGCTGCACCCATCTCGGCGATGGGGGGGTTGCTTCCCTCCACAACCATATCGATTTCAGAGATATGTATTTCGGTCTCGGAGCCGCCAAAGCAGCGGGGCATATTTTCGTTAACCTCCAGAATAATGATTTTGGAGGTCTCGCAGACCGCTTTTAAATGGGAGGCGTTGGGTCCAAAGTTAAAGTAGCCGTGCTTATCCATGGGAGCAACCTGGAACATGGCCACGTCGCCCGGCGCAATATGCTCGCGGTAATAGCGGGGCAGTTCGGCGTAGCGGATGGGGGAATAAAACGCGAAGCCCTGGTCAATCGCCCTGCGTTCAATACCGCCCATGTGCCAGGAGTTCCAGCAGAAATGCGCCTGCGGCTCGTCAATTTTAAAAATTTCGGGCATCCACATGCAGATGCCGCCGCGAATTTTGATATCGGTCAGCGCGTTCATGCGTGCCGCCAGCGCTTTGTCCAGCGCGACAGGATGACCGGTTGTCCAGCCGTAGTCGACCCAGTCGCCGGATTTAATGACGCTGACCGCTTTTTCGGCGCTGGTCAGCTTGCTTTGGTACAGTTCTTGAAAGCCCATCTTGGAATATCCTCCCTGTTAGTCTTAAAATTAACGATCAATCTGTGTCCATTATAGTATGAAACGCCTCAGATTTCAACTGTCTGTCGCGTCGGAGATAGTAGATTTTATCCGCCTGCCCGGGAAAAATCCGCCAAAACAGCCCCCGGACAGTGGCTTGTTTGCGCCGGCGGCCTTACGGCAAAAACGCGCGTGACGAGGCGGCGTTGCGTTTTAAATTAGCCAGGGCTAAAAGGCCTTGTTGCTATATTGACAAAATCATAACAAAGCGGTTATGATAAGGCTGATTTAATCCCTGTTCTTAAAAGGGTTTTAGGCCCAACAAGTTTTTGGTAGTAGGAAATGATTTAGTGAGCAGATTAGAAATTCGCACGCCAAACCGTTCCCAGACTGTGGTGGAGGGCTTGTACCGCGATATTGAAAGGCGCATTACCGCCAGCCCGCCGGGGCTGTGTCCCGTAGACCTTTCGGCGGCGTTTCTCCACCTTTGCCATGCGCAGCCCTGCGGCAAGTGCGTCCCCTGCCGCATCGGGCTCGGTCAGCTGACCGCTCTGCTCAGGAATGTGCTCGACGGAAAAGCGGCGCTTTCGGATATTGACCTGATTGAAAAGACGGCCCGCGTTATTAAGGACACGGCCGACTGCGCCATCGGCCGGGAAGCGGCCGATATGGTTTTAAAGGGCGTCAAGGGCTTTCACGACGATTATGTCGAGCATATTACCCACCGCCGGTGCCTGTGCAACCTCAACCAGCCGGTGCCCTGCGTGGCGCTGTGTCCCGCCGGGGTGGATATTCCGGGCTACATTGCGCTTATTGCCGAAGAGCGCTTTGCCGACGCGGTGCGGCTTATCCGAAAGGACAACCCTTTTCCAACCGCCTGCGCCATGGTGTGCGAGCACCCGTGCGAGGCCCGGTGCCGACGCAACATGGTAGACGACGCGGTCAGCATCCGCGCCTTAAAGCGCTACGCGGTGGACCACGCGGGTGTGGTGCCGGTGCCGGAGTGCGCCGCGTCTACTGGCAAGCGGGTGGCGGTCATCGGCGGCGGGCCGGGCGGTTTGAGCGCCGCCTATTTCCTCTCACTCATGGGGCATGAGGTGGAGGTGTTTGAAAAGCGCGCCCATCTGGGCGGCATGCTGCGCTATGGCATTCCGAGCTACCGGTTGCCGCGCGAGCGCTTGCAGGAGGATATTGACGCTATTCTCGCGGCCGGCGTCAAGGTGAACCTCAACGCCGAGATCGGTAAGCATATGACGATTCGGGAGCTGCGCCGCCGTTTTGACGGCGTGTATATCGCAATTGGCGCACAGGCCGACAAGACGGTTGGCATCGAGGGTGAAAACGCCCGCGGCGTTATATCGGCTGTAGAGATGCTGCGCGGCATCGGCGACGGTATTTTGCCCGACTTTTCCGGTAAACGGGTTGTGGTCATCGGTGGTGGCAACGTTGCGATGGACTGCGCCAGAAGCGCCCGCCGTCTGGGCGCCGAGCATGTTGCTATTGTGTACCGCCGCCGGCGCGCCGACATGACCGCCATGCCCGAGGAGGTTGACGGCGCGGTGGAAGAGGGCTGCGAGTTGATTACGCTGCAGGCGCCGGTGCGCATAGAGCATGAAAACGGCGACAGCGTGCTGGCGCTTTGGACTCAGCCGCAGATTATTTCGACGGTGGACGCCGAGGGCCGTCCGCGCCCGGCCAAAGCCGACGAAGCGCAGCGGCGTATCCCCTGCGACCTGGTCGTGGTCGCCATTGGGCAGGGCATTGAAACGGCCCCCTTTGCCGAATATGGCATTCCTATTAAGCGCGGCGTCATCGACGCCATGAGCTCAAGCGACGTCTGGACGATTACCGGCGTGTTTGCGGGGGGCGACTGTGTCACCGGCCCGGCCTCGGCCATTAAAGCGATTGCCGCAGGCAAGGTGGCGGCCGCCAACATTGACGAGTACTTAGGCTTTCATCATGAGATTAAGACCGACGTTGAAATACCCTGTGTGCGTGTTGCCGATAATCCTGCCTGCGGGCGCGTGATACCGGCCGAGCGCTCAGCCGGCGAGCGTCTGGGCGATATGGCGCTCATTGAGCACGCCATGACGGCTCAGGAGGCGGCTCAGGAGGCCCGCCGCTGTCTGCGGTGCGACCACTTTGGCTATGGTTCATTCAAGGGCGGGAGGACGAAACAATGGTAAAGCTGACAATAGACCGCATACCCCTGACGGTGCCGGACGGTACCACCATCCTCGACGCCGCGCGCTCAATCGGCATTGGGGTGCCCAGCCTGTGCTATTTAAAGGGCGTCAACGAGATTGGCGCCTGCCGCGTCTGCGTTGTGGAGGTCGCGGGCATGGAGAAGCTGGCGCCCTCCTGCAACACGGTGGCCGAGGACGGTATGGCGGTGCTTACCAACAGCCCCCGCGTGCGCGAAGCGCGCCGCGTGAATGTTGAGCTGCTGCTTTCGCAGCACGACTGCCGCTGCGCCGCCTGTGTAAGAAGCGGCAACTGTGCGTTGCAAACCCTTGCCAACGATCTGGGAATCCTGGAGATTCCCTACGCTGCCGACTATGCACCCACCGACTGGACGACGACCTTTCCGCTTTACCGCGACGCTGCCAAGTGCATTAAGTGCATGCGCTGCGTACAGGTTTGCGACAAGGTGCAGGGACTTAACATATGGGATGTTGAGGGCACCGGCTCGCACACGACGGTTGATATCTCTCATAACCGGCAGATTGCCAACGCCGACTGTGCGCTTTGCGGACAATGCATCACCCACTGTCCTGTGGGCGCGCTGCGGGAGCGGGACGACACCCAAAAGGTGTTCGACGCGCTGGCCAATCCGGATATTATCACCGTCGTGCAGGTAGCGCCGGCCGTGCGTGCCGCATGGGCCGAGTCGATGGATATTCCCGAAAGCGAGGCGACGGTGGGGCGCATGGTCGCCGCGCTGCGCCGCATTGGCTTTGACTATGTTTTTGACACCAACTTTGCCGCCGATCTGACCATTATGGAGGAGGGCAGCGAATTTTTGGCGCGGCTTAAAAATCCCGCCTGTCTCGACAGGCCGCTGTTTACCTCCTGCTGCCCCGGCTGGGTGCGCTTTTTAAAGGCGCGCTATCCGGAATATACCGAGAATCTTTCCACTGCCAAGTCGCCGCAGCAAATGTTCGGCGCGGTGGCCAAGACCTATTTTGCCGATAAGCTCGGCGTTGACCCGCAGAAAATCTGCTGTGTTTCAATTATGCCCTGCGTAGCCAAAAAGCAGGAGTGTGCGTTGCCCACCATGCGGGATGCGGGCGCAGGACAGGATGTTGACATCGTTATCACCACCCGCGAGCTGGCCCGCATGCTGCGTTCGGAGCACATTCTGTTGCGCAGTCTGGCCGAAGAAGCGTTTGACAGTCCGCTGGGGGTTGCGACCGGTGCGGGCGTCATTTTTGGCACGACCGGCGGCGTGATGGAAGCGGCGCTGCGCAGTGCGTATTTTCTCGTTAAGGGAGAGAACCCTGACCCCGACGCCTTTAAGACGGTGCGCGGCCCGGACGGCTGGAAGGAGGCGTCGTTCACGCTGGAGGGCAATAAGCTCAGGGTGGCGGTGGTCAGCGGACTGGGTAACGCCCACCGGCTGCTCGACGCCCTTCGCCGCGGAGAGGTGCGTTACGATTTTGTGGAGGTTATGGCCTGTCCCGGAGGCTGCGCGGGCGGCGGCGGCCAGCCGATTCACGACGGGTACGAGCTTTCCGGCCCGCGCGGGGAAAAGCTTTATGGGCTGGATAAAAAGGCGAAAATCCGCTTCTCACACGACAATCCTGAGATTAAGTGCCTGTATCAGGCGTTTCTTGGCCAGCCGCTTTCGGAGAAGGCGCATCATCTGCTGCACACCGACCATGCCGGCTGGAGCATGAACGAGCCTTATCGAATTGGAGACAGACTGTAAAACAGTTGATTAAAGCAAATTTTTGGTATAAACTATAAACGGAAAGGATGATGACAATGAACAATTTCGAGTTTTATACCCCGACAAAGGTTATTTTCGGCAAAGACGTGGAAAACCGCGTCGGCGAAGAGGTCAAGGCTCGCGGTGCTGCCAAGCTGCTGGTGCACTTTGGCAGTGGCAGTGTGAAAAAGACCGGCCTTCTGGGCCGCGTCGAGGCTTCGCTTAAGGCGGCGGGCGTCGAATACGTCCTGCTCGGCGGCGTTTGCCCCAACCCCCGGCTGGGCCTCGTACATGAGGGCATCAACCTTTGCCGCAACGAAAAGGTTGACATGATTCTGGCCGTTGGCGGCGGCTCGACGATTGATTCGGCCAAGGCTATTGCCATGGGCGTGCCTTACAGCGGCGACGTGTGGGATTTTTACGATGGCAAGGCTGTTCCCGCCGCCGCACTGCCCACCGCAAATATTCTGACCATTGCCGCCGCAGGCAGTGAGACGAGTGCAAACAGCGTCGTCACCAACGAGGACGGCTGGATGAAGCGCGGCTTTAGCAGTGAGCGGCTGCGCCCGGCTTTTACGCTGATGAACCCCGAGCTGCTGTACACGCTGCCGACCTATCAGACGGCTTGCGGCGTCGTGGATATTATCATGCACACGTTTGAGCGCTTCTTCTCCCCCGGCGGCCTTAACGAGGTTACAGACCGCATTGCTGAGGTGATTTTGCGTACCGTCATGCAGTATGGCGCGGTGTGCGTCCGACAGCCCGAAAATTATGAGGCGCGTTCCGAGGTCATGTGGGCGGGCAGTCTGTCGCACAACCAGCTCACTGGGCTTGGCCGTGCCACCGACTGGGCGACGCACCAGCTGGAGCACGAGCTTGGCGGCATGTTCGACGTGGCGCACGGCGCGGGGCTCTCGGCCATGTGGGGCGCGTGGGCGCGTTATGTCTATAAGCACGACGCCATGCGCTTTGCCCG
>JAEWYJ010000155.1 GCA_023395695.1 Bacillota bacterium
GGTCATGCTTGTATTGATTGCTTCCAACTACGTTGACGCTAAGCGCGAGGCTGAGAAAAAGCCGTATTAAGCATGTGCAACCCAAGATGCGGCGGCAGGGGGAGCCCCTCTGGCTGCTCCGGTTCTAAAGGTAATTATCGTTTTTTATAAACGACAAAAAGGAGATAGATAAATGAAAAAAATACTTGCGGTTTTTCTTGCGCTGCTGACGTCAGCGCTATGTACGCTGCCCGCGCTCGCCTATGATAACGCCGAGCTGTTTGCAGGGCTGGACGCCGATTATTACACCCGTTTTAAGGGGCAGAACATCAGTATCAATGTGTATAATTGGGGAGAGTATATTTCCGACGGCGTCGACGACTCGCTCAACGTCAATCAGGCGTTTGAGGAGCTGACCGGCATTAAGGTGAATTATACCTTTTACGCGACTAACGAGGAGCTTTACGCCAAGCTGCGTGCGGGCGGCTCAAGCTATGATGTCGTTATTCCTTCCGAGTATATGATTGGCCGTATGGTCAAAGAGGGTATGCTCGAAACAATCAATAAGGATAATGTCCCCAATTTGAAGAATATAGACCCCGCGCTGCTTAATATGGACTATGATCCCGGTCATGCGCATTCGGTGCCCTATACCTGGGGCACGGTGGTGCTCATTTACAACACCGGGCTGGTGTCGGAGGATACCGACGTTGAAACCTGGGACCTGCTCTGGAATGAAAAATACAAGGGCAACATCCTCATGTTCAATAACCCCCGCGACGCTTATGGCATTGCGCTAAAAAAACTGGGGCTTGACATCAACCCTGAAAATCAGGAGCAGATTGATAAGGCCACCGCACTGTTAAAGGAACAAAAGCCGGTTGTGCAGGCCTATGTCATGGATGAAATCTTTGATAAGATGGGCGCAGGAGAGGCCGCCGTCGCGCCCTATTATTCGGGCGACGCCATCACCATGATGGATGAGAACCCCGCTCTGGCTGCCGCAATACCGCGTGAGGGTACCAACATCTTTGTCGACAGCATGTGCATCCCTAAGGGCGCCAAACAGAAGGAAGCGGCCGAAATGTATATTAACTTTATGTGCGAGCCTGCTGTAGGCGCCGCCAACTGCGAGTATATCGGCTATTCCACCCCCAATCTGGCTGCGCTTGAGCTGCTGGACGAAGAGATTACCGCTAACCCAATTGCTTATCCGCCTGCAGAGGTGCTGGAGAAAACCGCTTATTTTGTGCCGCTGGATGACACGTTAAACAAGGCGCTTGACGCCGGCTGGAAGCAGCTGCTGGCCGATGACGAGAGCTTTACCTTCTGGCTTGTACCCGCGCTGCTGCTGCTTGCAGTCATTGCCAGCGTTGTCATTGTGATTCGTAAGGCTGCCAGAAAAAAACGCGAGAACTATTAAACCGGCAAGCCGGACGGCGGTGCTGTCGGCTTAAAGCACAGTGGCGTCGGCTATGACAGCGGCGTCCCTGTGCTTTTTTTGTTTATAGCCGGCAGACTTATAGTCACACCGACAAAATTGGGACGTCTTAATGCTGTTTGGGCGGGGCCTCAGCATTGCAAAAGATTCCAAAAGGGGCGATAAGCATGATTACCGTACCGGCCAAGACAATTGTGACCCGTACAAAAAGCACCGAGTGGTTTGGCACTGAATATAATATGAATATTTACCGCGGGTGCTCACATGGCTGCATCTACTGTGACAGCCGCAGCGCCTGCTATGGCGACGATAATTTTGAGACGGTCAAGGTCAAGGAGAACGCCTTAACCCTCATTAACAGCGACCTGAGGAGAAAGGCTAAGACCGGGGTAGTGGCAACCGGTGCGATGAGCGACCCCTACAACCCGTTTGAAAAGGAATTGCTGCTAACCCGGCATGCGCTTGAGCTTTTAAGCGCCTATCAATTTGGTGTAGCCATCGCAACAAAGAGCGATTTAATTACCCGGGACATAGATATTCTCAGTGAAATCCAGACCAATGCGCCGGTGCTGTGTAAGCTGACGGTAACCACATGGGACGACGCGCTGGCTCAAAAGCTTGAGCCGCACGCACCGAGCAGCACACGCCGCTTTGCTGCCTTGGCGGCATTGTCTGCCGCCGGAATTTTCTCAGGAATTCTTTTGATGCCGGTGTTGCCTTTTTTAGAGGATTCGCCCCGAAATATAGAGGGCATTGTGCATCGGGCGGCCGAGAGTGGCGCACGCTTTATTTACCCCGTGTTTGGTGTTACGCTGCGGCAGAATCAGCGCGAATGGTATTTAAACGCGCTGGATCATCTTTTCCCCGGGGAACATTTAAAAGCCCGTTATGCCCGGCATTACGGCAACAGCTATGAATGCCGCTGCCCGGAAGCTGCGGCATTATGGCGGAATTTTACAGCGCTTTGCGACCAAAAGGGCATTCTTTACAAGATGACGGATATCATCCGCAGTTACCGCCAGCCATACCAGCAGCAACTTTCACTGTTTTAGTAGAGATTTATTGCATTGCAAATAAAAATGTGATATAGTACGAAGGTTAGCTTTTTAAAATTTTAAAAGAAGGAGGTTTTACGGTGTTTGAAGGGATAAAACAAGATATTCGCGCTGTTAAAGAGCGCGACCCGGCGGCGAGAAATTCCATTGAAGTGCTGTTGCTGTATTCCGGCGTGCATGCCATTATACTGCACAGGCCGGCGCATTGGCTTTATAATCGCAAAATGTATTTTACCGCACGCTTTATCTCGCAGCTTTCCCGCTTTTTGACCGGTGTTGAAATTCACCCCGGCGCAAAAATGGGGCGGGGTATTTTAATCGACCACGGTTCCGGTGTCGTCATTGGCGAAACGGCGGAGGTGGGCGATAACTGTACCATCTATCAGGGTGTTACCCTTGGCGGTACCGGCAAGGAAAAAGGCAAAAGGCATCCGACAATCGGCTCTAATGTAATGATTGGAGCGGGCGCCCGCGTGCTTGGTCCGCTGACGGTGGCGGACAATTGTAAAATTGCCGCAAACGCCGTACTCCTTCATGATCTGGCTGAAAGCTCCACGGCGGTAGGTGTGCCTGCGAGAACGGTGCGGGTCGCGGGGGAGAAGCTTGACCCCTCTAAGCTGGATCACACCCACACCCCGGACCCCATTGCCGCCGATCTGCAAAAAGCGCTTGAACGTATTACGCAGCTCGAAAAGCGGATCAGTGACATGGAGCGGGCTCAATAAACGAGCCTGTGTCGCGCTGCCGAAAAAGAAAGATTGTCCGCCGGGCGCCTATGCTGCGTTCGGCGGCTTTAATTTAAATAGAAATAAATGCTTGCAACTGGCAGGCTTTTATTGTATAATATCATTCGTGTTGATGCTGCATGTTCAGCATACCACAGAGAGAAAGCACTGCGCCGGTGTGGCGGAATGGCAGACGCATACGACTCAAAATCTGCTCGGTTCATTCCGATTTATCGGTATCCAGTTTGATGTAAACCCTTGATTCTATGCAATTTTTCGTGTATCCTTGTTAATAAACTTTTTTCGAGTTCTCTATCGCTGTTCTCTACTTTAGTTAATGTATCAGATGAGCAGCGGTTTTTAAATACAACTGTGCCGGTGTGGCGGAATGGCAGACGCGCGCGACTCAAAATCGTGAGGGAAACCGTGGGGGTTCGAGTCCCTTCACCGGCACCACAAAAAAGCTTCTATAGACCTGTTGTTTAAGCGGGTTTATGGGAGCTTTTTTATATGTCCCTGCCGCTTAATGCTGTCGGATTATCGAAATTCAATAATGTTGCTCAGGGCGCTTGCCGAGGAAAGCTTTTGACTATAGTCCAAGTGTGCGTAAATGTTTGCCGTTGTACCAAAGTCGCTGTGTCCCAACCATTCCTGTATTGATTTCATGCTAACGCCATTTGCTAAAAGAAGGCTGGCACAGCTATGTCGCAGGTCATGGAAGCGAATGTGCCTCAGCCCATGCTTTTGGAGGGTCAGCTTAAAGTTTTCAGAAACATAATCGGGCTTTATCAGATCACCCATTTCATTAACATAAAGATAATCCAGATACTCATTGTTGTAACACGACTTGCACACCGTCCGATGGGTTTTTTGCTCCCTTTGTAGCCTTAGTAAAAATTGCTCAATCTGAGGAACAAGAGGCAGGGTGCGTCGACTGGCTTTATTTTTGGTACGGTCTTTCTGCACAAGAAGAAGTGTGCCATCCACGCTAACTTGCGTTATGATATGCTGTATCGTAATGGTCTTGCTTTCAAAATCAATGGCGTTCCATTTTATTCCTAAAATTTCGCTTCGGCGCAAGCCGTAAAAGCAAGCCAACAATACCGCCAATTCAATCTTTGTTCCGCGTACCACGGCAAGCAAACGATTGATTTCGTCCTTGTCGTAAAAGCTGCCGACAAACTTATTGACCTTTGGTCTGTCCACCTGATCGGCGGGGTTCTTAACCAGCAGGTCGGTTTTTACCGCATATTGC
>JAEWYJ010000182.1 GCA_023395695.1 Bacillota bacterium
AGCTTAAAAAAGCGCTGGAGGTGGTAACGGCCATCGTCAGAGATCAGTCCGAGCCGGGCGCCATAACCGATCCGGCTTCCAGCACGCCTGAGAGTGCAGATTTTGAGTACATCTACACCGGCGAGGACGACGGTGAGGATGAGGACGACGCTTCGTCCGACGAAAGCGCCGAAGGCGCCGCTTCCGAATAAAACGGCGTATGCGCCGGTTGCGGATGCCGTCGAACACTCCAGTGTTAAAGCGGCTGTGCTTTAAAAAAGTCACAGCCGCTTTCAGATGCCTGATAACAGGAATTGACACAGCGTTTAACGCATATAGATGGATATTGCCATATGGCAGGGTGCATGATAAGGGTCAGGCGTTTTTGGGACAGCGCGCTTTTCCATCTGCGGCATGCCTATGCCAACGCTGCCGGTGTGCGCGAACGAACGTTTAATATGTCGGTTTTTTCAGGTAAAATTGGGCTTGACACAACGGGATACTTTTTACTATAATACATCTATTGCAATCCTTTAAAAGGAGGATAACATCATGGCAAAGGAAAAGACCCCGGTCAGTGAAATGACCAGGGAGGAATACCAGTCGCTGCGCGAAGAGCTGGAAAATTTAAAAACGGTTGAGCGTAACGAGATTTCGGAAAAGATCCGAATTGCCCGTGGTTTTGGCGATCTTTCTGAGAACAGTGAATATGATGAGGCAAAGAACGATCAGGCCCGTTTGGAGGCACGCATCAGCCGGTTGGAGGAGCAGCTTAAAAACGTCGTGATTGTTGAGACGGTTAACACCGACTACGTTGCCATTGGTACCAAGGTGGTTTTGCTGGATATGGAGTTCGGCGACGAAACCGAGTACCGCATCGGCAGCAGCGCCGTTGGCAACGGCGAGGATATTATCACCGTCGATTCCCCCGTTGGACGCGCGATTATCTCCAAGCGTGTCGGCGACGTCGTTGATATTGATACCCCCAGCAAAAAGACCTATCAAATGAGAATTTTAAGCATCAGCAAGTAGAAAAATGCGGGTAATATACCCGCATTTTTTTAAAGAAAGGAGAAAACGCTTCATGGCAGGCGCAGCTTTGAAACAGGTAAAAACCGGACAACTTTTTAAGCGGGAGGAGCTGACCGTGTGCTTTGACGTTTTCTTATTACAATATGCGGCGCCTTTTGCAGAGACCCAGTGCCGCTGTTTTGATTATTTGAATATTTATTCATAAAAAGGAGCGCGTTGCCGTTCCTTTTTTTAGTATAAAAAACAAGGGCACACAGGGTAAAGGCAATAAGTAAGAAGCGGATAAAAACCCATGCGGAAATACTTTAAGCCACTTTACATTGAGCCGCGGTTGGGTTATAATGCTAAGAAAGAATGAATCAAATTTATCTGTTATATACATTTAATACGGATAATATGAATAGAAACCCCTGTTTGAAGAGGAGGAGACCCATGTCAATTTATAATGCGGACCGTGCGTGGCTGATGTTGGCCGACGGTACGGTATTCGAGGGCAGGTCGTTCGGTGCAACCGGAACGGCAATTGGTGAGGTGGTTTTCACCACCGGCATGACGGGATGCCAGGAGACGCTGACCGACCCGAGCTATTACGGGCAGATTGCGGTGCAGACCTTTCCGCTCATCGGCAATTATGGCACCAATGACGACGACGTTGAGTCGGATGATATTTATATGAAGGGCTATATCGTGCGCGAATGGTGCGACTCCCCCTCCAACTTCCGTGCGAAGGAGCGCATTGACCTTTATCTGAAAAAACACAATACCATTGGCCTGTTTGATATAGATACCCGCGCGCTCACCCGCCGCCTGCGCGAGCATGGCGTTATGAACGGCGTGATTACGACGGTGCCGGTTGAGACGCTCGGCAAAGATAAGCTGCTGGCCGACATTAAAAGCTATGCCGTGACCGATGCCGTCGACTCGGTGACCGCTGCGGCAACCAAAATATATCCGGCGCACGGACACAGACGGCATCGCGTTGCGCTTCTTGACTTTGGCTACAAACGGAATATCCGCGAGAGCCTGCGCGCGCGCGGCTGTGACGTGGCGGTTGTTCCGGCACGCACCACCGCCGCACAGCTTAAAGAGCTGAATATTGAGGGGGTGGTGCTCTCAAACGGCCCCGGCGACCCGGCAGAAAACGTTGAGGTTATCGGGAATCTGCACGACATTGTTGAGATGGGCCTGCCGGTAATGGGCGTCTGTCTTGGGCACCAGCTTATGGCGCTGGCCATGGGCGGCAAAACAGTCAAGATGCGTTACGGCCACCGCGGCGGCAACCAGCCGGTTATCGAGCTGAGCTCCGACCGCACCTATGTCACGACCCAGAACCATGGCTATGAGGTGCTGGGCGACTCGCTTGACCCCGCAATTGCAAAGGTCAGCCATGTTAACGCCAACGACCGCACCTGCGAAGGCATTATCTACCTGCAGGCGCCGGTCTTTACGGTACAGTTCCATCCCGAGGCCTGCGCCGGGCCGGCCGATACGTCTTATCTGTTTGACAACTTTATCGCCGTGATCGATAAGCTCAAGGAGGGCAAGTAATTATGCCGCTGCGCAAGGATATAAAAAAGGTTTTGATGATCGGCTCCGGCCCCATCGTTATTGGACAGGCCGCCGAATTTGATTATGCCGGCACGCAGGCCTGCCGTGCGCTTAAGGAAGAGGGCCTTGAGGTGGTGCTTATCAACTCAAACCCTGCCACCATTATGACCGACAAGCGAATGGCCGACCGCATCTATATTGAGCCGTTGACACTGGAAACCATCAAGCGCATTATTGAAATAGAAAAGCCGGACAGCGTACTCTCCACGCTGGGCGGACAGACCGGGTTGACCCTGTCAATGCAGCTTGCCAAGGACGGTTTTTTGGATACCCACAATGTCAGGCTGCTAGGCGCCCGGCCCGAAACAATTGACAAGGCCGAGGACCGCCAGCTGTTTAAGGATACGATGCAGTCGATTGGCCAGCCCTGCATTCCCTCTAAGGTTGTGACCGACATTGACGACGCGCTGGGGTTTGCCGATGAGATCGGCTACCCGGTCATTGTGCGCCCTGCGTTTACACTCGG
>JAEWYJ010000227.1 GCA_023395695.1 Bacillota bacterium
TGCGTACCATTGAGGAAAAAGAGATTATGCGGGTGGGCGGCGCGCGCCCGTTGCGCGTCAATCCGCGCGTCATTGCGGCAGCGCAGTCCGACCTGCAGCACCTGCTTGAGGAGAAGCGCTTTCGTAAGGATTTGTTTTACCGCCTCAATGTGGTGCCCATTCATATTCCGCCGCTGCGGGTGCGCGGCGGCGATATTATGCTGCTGGCCAACGTTTTTTTAAAGCGCTATTGCAGCGTCTACCAGAAGGATATAGCAGGCTTTACCGACAGCTGCATACGGCTCTTGCAGGGCTACGACTTCCCCGGCAATATTCGTGAGCTGCGCAATATTGTGGAATATGCCGTGCTGTTTGAGCGTGGGCGGCAGGTTACGGCTGAATGCGTTTCTGAAAAGCTTTCACTCTCAAAAAACAGTGCGCTGACGCTGTCTGAGCAGCTGCGGGCATTTGAGCAGAGCGTGATTGAACGGGAGCTGCTGCAAGCGGGCGACTCGCTGTGCGCCAAAAAAGAGGTGGCCCGGCGTTTGGGAATCAGCCTTGCTACCCTTTACCGTAAGCTGGGGCTGCCCGGGGAGCCGACATAGCCTGCCGAGACAACCAAAAAGGCCGGGCAGGGCGCTTTTCGTGTTTGCACAAACTTTATGCCACTTGGCACAGGGAATCCCTTGCGGGGATTCCCTGTGCCAAAGCAATTCCCCGGGCTGTTTCGGCTGCCTCCTCCCGCGCTTTTTGATGCATTAGCACGCAGGCTTTTAAAAAAAGCGTGGGCAAAAATTTTAATTTACACAATTGCCCGGTCGGAAAGCGTTTTTAACAAGCCAAGGGCCGCAAGCGAAACACGCTTGCGGCCCTTGGCTTGTTAAAGCATTTGAAATTTGCCGATACCCTGCAAGAATTGCTTATTTGCAAAAACGGGTGAGTGCTGCAATGGACAGCCACACCAGAATAATGACAAGGAAAACGCCGCCCAGTCCTTTGCCCGCCAGCGGCAGCACATCTATTAAAGCTTGGATATTCATTCTTTCGTCCTCCTTATCGCGCGATGAGGCTCAGGATCATACCGCCGGCAATAACCGAGGCGATCTGCCCTGAAACGTTTGCACCGATGGCATGCATAAGCAAAAAGTTCTGATTATCCTCCTGCTGGCCCATCTTGTGGATAACCCGCGCCGACATAGGGAAAGCGCTGATACCGGCTGCGCCGATCATCGGGTTGATTTTTTCCTTTAAGAAAAGATTGAGCACCTTGGCAAACAGCACGCCGCCCACCGTATCAAAAATAAACGCGATAAGGCCCAGCCCCAGAATCGTCAGCGTCTCTTTGGTGACAAACAGGTCGGCCCGCATCTTGGAGGCGACGGTCAGGCCCAAAAATAGCGTGATAAGGTTGGCCAATACGTCCTGCGCCGTCTGCGACAGGCTGCCGAGCACGCCGCATTCGCGCACCAGATTGCCAAACATCAAAAAGCCGATGAGCGCAACCGAACGGGGCGCTGCGATCCCCGCGATGATGGTAACGACGATTGGGAACAGAATCTTTACCCGCTGCGGCACACTGTCCGGCGTATATTTCATACGGATGCGGCGCTCAGACTTGGTCGTGATAACCCGGATAATCGGCGGCTGGACAATGGGCACCAGCGCCATATAGGAGTAGGCCGCCACCATGATGGCGCCGATATAATTGCTCCTGAAAAAGTTCGCAACAACAATGGCCGTCGGGCCGTCGGCCGCGCCGATAATGGCAATGGATGCCGCATCTTTAAGCTCAAAATTAAGCAGCACCGCCAGACCAAGCGTAAAAAAGATGCCGAACTGCGCCGCCGCACCGAACAAAAGCATCTTGGGGTTTGAGAGCAGCGGCCCAAAATCGATCATTGCGCCGATGCCGATGAACAGCAGCAGCGGAAACAGCTCGTTGGCGATGCCCGCGCGGAACAGCACATCAATAGCGCCCTCTTCCAGCTCGCCGTTGTAGAGCTGGTCGATCACGCCCGAAAAGGGGAGGTTGACTAAAATAGCGCCAAAGCCCATCGGCAGCAGCAGCGTGGGCTCCATGCCTTTTTTAATCGCGAGGTAGATGAGAAGGCCGCCAATAACCCACATGATGATCTGCTGTGGCGTAACCGCCAGTAGATTCTCCAAGATTAGCATTACAATTCCTCTTTCCACAGTTTGTTCTGCGTGTAACGACAAAAAAAGACTTCTGCCACCACATGCGACAAAAGTCTTGCTTTTTAATTCGTGCGCGGAAGGTATCCCCTTCGTACTGACGCGTCACGCTACACCAAAAAATGGTGCAAGCTACTCCCTTTTATTTGTTACAGTATAGCTTCATGTGGTAAAAATGTCAACTATAGCATTGCCTGATTTTTGTTAAATGATGCAGGCATTTGTCTGCGGATATGGACTTGAATGAGCCGGCTATATCAAACGAATGCATGGACTGGGGCCGGCGCTGTCCGAAATCCACTAATAACCGCCGGCATTTTCGCGAATCAGCGCAATCAGGCCCGCCATCTGCGGGGAGAGCCATCTGTTCTTATGGTAAAAAAGCTGCCGCCAGAATTGTACAGGTTTCATATCGGCGTCGATAATGGCCAGCGAGCCATGGCGCACGCTTTCGTAGACCACATAGACCGGCAAAAAGGAAACGCCCATGCCCTTGCGGATGAGATCGGTTATAATCGAGGTGTTGTCAATCTGCATATATGCATCCACCAAAAGGTTCTGCGCGGCCGCTTCGCGTTCGAGCGCCATGCGGTAAAGCCCCACCTTTTCAATCATAATCAGCGGTTCCCTGAGAATTTCCGCAAGCGCAACATTGCGGCGGCCTGCAATGGGATTATCCGGCGCGGTGACAAAAACGACATGCTCCACCTTTGAATAGATGCAGTTGCAGTCCTTCTCAATAATTTTATTGTCCAGCACATAGATGATATCCAGCATGTTCTGATGCAGCATTTGCAGCAGTGTGGATGTGGATGCTGTTTTAATCTCGACCGTTACCTTTGGATATCTTGCATGATACAAGGGCAGTATGCGCTTAAAGTAAGATGAAAAAAGAGATTCCAAAACGCCGATTCTAAGGCTGCCTGAAACCTCGTCCGCCGAACGGCCGATTGTTTTAATCTTTTTTTCAAGCTGCAGCATCTCGTTGGCATAGCCGATAAGCTGCTGACCGACGCTGGTCAGCGTCACCCTTTTGCCAATGCGGTCAAACAGCGGCTGACCAAGCTCCTGCTCAAGCTGCTTAATTTGCATAGTTATAGTCGATTGCGCATAGCCCAGCTCGTCCGCAACCTTTGTAAAGCTTTCCAGCTCCGATGCCCTTAAAAAGGTGTAGAGATTTCTCAGCTCCATAAGCGCTCCTTGTGTTCAATTTTTTTGAATGTAATATTCAAATTGATTCGTTTTACAAATGCATTATAACAAAATATACTGTGCTTGTATACAGCGGGCTTTGGGTCAGCGTTTAAAAAACGGCCGGCGCGACAGCCCGGGCTGCATTCAAATCTTATTGAACAAAGGGAGAGATTATAATGGGTAAAATGGATTATTTGAAGGATATGCCGATTGCAGTACTCGGCGGGGGCGCCGTGGGCAAAACCTGCGCCGCCGACATGAAGCTGGCCGGGCGGGAGGTTCGGCTGTTTGATATGACGCCTTTTGCCGAAACCACACTGGCCAATCTGGATAAAACCGGCATACTGCTCGACGGCGTGCAGCGCAACCTGTTTTGCTTTGAACGCTCCGGCAGGGCCTATTTTGACATGGTGACCAGCGACATGGGCCAGGCCGTCAAGGGCGCAGGGCTGATTGTAGTGGCTGCACCCGCCCTGGCGCATGAGCCGTTCTTCCGCGCTTTGGTTCCGCATCTTGAGGACGGACAGGTTGTGCATATCTTTACCGACAATTACGCGACGCTGATTTTGCGCAGACTGATGCGGGAGATGGGCTGTACCAAAAAGGTTATTGTGGGCGGCTGGTCCTCTGCGCCCTACGGCACCCGGCTGGAAACGGTGGGCAAATTTGTTTTCCCGCATGTCGGGGTCAAATATCGTGCCATTACGCTGCGGGGCGCCAGCCTGCCCATGTCGGATATCGACGACTTTAAGGCGTCGGCCAGACATCTGCCCTGCATCGACGCTGTGACGCAGGGCGAGGGGCCGGTTGCCGGGAACACCGTTCTGGACATAGGCTTTTCCAATATCAATCCGGTTATCCATGTGCCCGCCACCATTCTGGGCGTATCGACAATGGAAAACTGGGGGGTTATTTTCGGCGGACACAGCAGGACCAATTATTCCATGTACAGCCATGGGCTGTGCCCCTCCATCTGCGAGGTACAGTACCAGTTTTATAACGAGGAGCTGGCGCTGGCCGAGGCAATTGGCGTGAATGCTCCCAAATACGCCTACGAGTCCTTTTTCTCCCGCCGCAGTGTGCTGACGCAGGAATATATGGGGCTGGACAGCGACGGCAGGGACAATGTGGTCTTCCCGCTGGATCAGCCCTCCGACGAGGGCAACACCGGCCCGAACAGCATTCATCACCGCTACCTGACCGAGGATGTTCCGGTCGGCTGCAAAATTTATCATGACCTTGGCGTGCAGTACGGCGTGCCCACCCCCATTATCGATTCGATGATTGTTATGGCGGGCGCGATGCATAAAAAGAATTTCTTTGAAAGCAGCAGATATAATCTTGCCTATCTCGGTATTGACAACATGAGCAGGGAAGCATTGCTGGCGTACCTTAACGACGGCGTGTACAGTCGGTAATTTCGCAGCTTTTGCCCGGCGTATAAAGCGCGGCCGCACGGCTGCGTTCGCCGGGCGATGATACAAACGGAGGGTGCTATGGACTTTAATACCGATTACAGGGTGGAAGATTTTATACTTAATACCCGGTGGGAGGCCTTGCCGGAGGCTGTCAGAGAACGGGCTGTGCTATGCGGCATAGACCTGATGACGGCGCTGATTCTGGGCAGCAGGGGACGCCAGTTTGCCGCGGGGCTGAAAGTGGCAGCGGCAACGGCCAAGGGCGAGGTTTCGGTTTTGGGCGCGCAGGAAACCTTTAATTTTCTCGGTGCCACCATCGCCATGTCGCATGCGTCCAATTCCTTTGACATTGACGACGGGCACAATATGATTAAGGGGCACCCCGGCACGTCGTTTATCGCGGGCATACTGGCCGCCGCCATGGAGACAAAGGCAGACTACCGCACATTTTTGACAACGCTGGTGGTCGCTTACGAAACGACGATACGCTGGGCGCTGGCCATGCAGCAGCATTACGGCTTTCTGCACAGCACGGGGGCCTACGGCGCATTCGGCACGGCCGCCGGGGCATCGCGGCTGTTTGGGTTGGATCGGCGGCAGCTGAACAACGCGCTTTCCATTGCCGATTTTCACGCCCCCATGACGCCGGTCATGCGCTCGGTGGAGTATCCGTCCATGAACAAGGACGGTGTGCCCTTTGGCGCTTTAACCGGGGCCATGGCAGTCCTTGAAACGCTGGCGGGCAGCACCGGCCGCGGACATATACTCGAAATGCCAGAATACGGTAGTCTGGTCAATACGCTGGGACAAACATTTGAAATACAAAATCTTTATTTTAAGCCTTATACCTGCTGCCGGTGGGCGCACCAGCCGATTAAGGCGTGCATCGACCTTATGGAACGCTTTGGCTTTACGTCGGAGGCGGTCGAGCGGGTGACGGTGCACACCTTTAACTCGGCGGCAAGGCTGAGCAAGCAGGTTCCGCACACCGCCGACGAGGCGCAATACAATATCGCATGGCCGGTTGCCTCAGCGCTCGTCTTTAAGGATGTGGGCTATGAGCAGGTTTGCGAGGAGGCGCTGGACAATCCCCGGGTTCTGGCGGTTATGAAGCGGTTGTCCTTTGTGGTCGATCCTGAGCTGGACGCCCAATTCCCACAAAAACGGCTGGCATGGGTCGAAATTGCGCTAAAAAATGGCGCCGTACATAAAAGCGCGGTGTATGCGGCGCCCGGTGAGCATACCGACAATATCGACATGGCGTGGATCACCGAAAAATTCATGCGCGTCACCCGGCCCATGCTCACAGCGCAGCAGCAGACGCAAACGCTTTGCCTGCTGCGGGAAAACCTTGACGCGCCGGTCGCTCAAATAGTTGCGCGCATTAACCAATTTCTTTTAGAATGACAATTCTTTAAACGCCAGACGCCACAAGCCCATCCGCCGATTTGACCTGAATTTTGAAAGGAGAAACACTATGAATCTGGGCCCTTATGATCTCCTGATGGACTTTGCAATTATGTCCATACTGTTGTTTGTTGCGCAATATCTGAGAGCAAAGGTGCGTATCGTTCAAAAATTGCTGCTGCCTTCTTCGCTGATTGCGGGCTTTATGGGCCTGTTTCTCGGGCCGCAATTTTTAAATGTGCTCCCCTTTACCGCCAGCATCAGCTCCTACGCCTATCTTCTGGTTGTGTTTTTGTTTGCATCGCTGTTTATCGGCAACGAGGGCGGCGGATCTTTTAAGCAGACAATGGATCAGGTGGGGGACACCTTTCTGCTCAACAGCGCCACCTATTTTGGCCAGTATGCGGCGGCGCTTTTGGTCGGCGGCGGTATTCTGTACGCCTTCTTCCCGGAGATTAACGGGGCCTTTTCGGTGCTGATGCCCGGCGGCTTTATCGGCGGGCACGGGGCGGCCGCAGCCTTTGGCGGCGCGTTTAAGGAGCTTATCAATTGGGAAGAGGCGCTACCCATAGGCCAGACCTTTGCCACCATCGGTCTGCTGGTGGGCGTGCTTGGCGGCGTTATCGCAATCAACATTGCCACCCGCCGTAAGGCCACCCGGTTTATTAAAACGATGGCCGAGCTGCCCGAGGGCATGCGCACCGGTATGATTCCCGAGCGGGAGCAGGGTGCGATGGGCCGCAACACCGTCAGCCCCATGTCCATCGACCCGCTGACATGGCATCTGGTGCTGGTGCTGATCGCCACCTGCGGCGGATATTATTTGACCAACTACCTTCAGGCCTTATTCCCCAAGCTGAGCATCCCGATGTTTTCAGTCTCAATGCTGTGCGGCGTGGCGCTGCAGCAGATACTCAAAATACTGCGGCTGACCCAATATGTGGACAAGGACGTCGTTACCCGAATCGGCAGCTCGGCAACCGATTATCTTGTGGCGTTCGGCGTGGCCTCCATTAAAATTTCGGTCGTCATCAAATATCTCTACCCCATTCTGATATTTACCGCTATCGGCATTACGTTTGTGGTGCTTTACCTCACGGTGGTCTGCCGCAAGCTGTTCCATAACTTTTGGTTTGAACGCGGCATCTTCATTTTTGGCTGGGCTACCGGCGTTGTGGCGATCGGCGTCACACTGCTGCGCATTGTAGACCCTGAGTTTAAGAGCAAAACGCTTGAGGATTACGGCATGGCCTATGTGTTTATGTCCTTTATCGAAATCGGTCTTATTGCGATGTTGCCCTCGCTGATTGTCAGCGGCTACGGCTTTGCGGCCGGCGCTGTGTGCCTGGTTGTGTTCGTGCTGTTGCTGGCCGCCTGCGCCAAGCGCTACGGCGTCCACAGGGGCAAGGCCGGCGACCTTCGGGAGGGAGAGGCTGAGGTGCTTTTAAAATAATTTTTTATAAGCTTGCCGCTAAAAAGCAGAAAAGCCGCCGGAAAAATCCGGCGGCTTTTTCGTGAACGCTATCAGACTTTAAAGATAACAGCCTGGCTGCCCTCGGAGGGCGCATTGAACTCGTAGGTGTTGCCGGGCAGAATAGCGTTGAGCGCAATGCCGGCAATGGCGGCCAGCGCCAGACCCGAAAGCGTAATGTTGGCGCCGGCGACGGTAAAGGTGATGCCGCCGATGGCGTTAAAGCCCAGTGCCGATACCAGAATAACCGCAGCGATAATCAGGTTGCGGGAGACGGTAAAATCCACCTGATTTTCAACCACGTTGCGCACGCCGATGGCCGAAATCATCCCGTACAGGATAAGCGAAACGCCGCCGATAATAGCGGGGGGGATGGTGTTGACCAAACCGGCGAATTTAGGGAAGAAGGAGAGCAGCACCGCCGAAATGGCCGCGATGCGGATAACGCGCGGGTCATACACCTTGGTGAGCGCCAGCACGCCGGTGTTCTCGCCGTAGGTGGTGTTGGCGGGGCCTCCAAACAGGGCCGAAAGCGAGGTGGCCAGACCGTCGCCGAGCAGCGTGCGGTGCAGGCCGGGCTCCTGAATATAGTTCTTGCCCGTGGTGGCCGAGATGGCCGAAATATCGCCGATGTGTTCCATCATGGTCGCAAGCGCAATCGGCATAATGGTGATGATGGACGAGGCGTCAAACTTTGCCATCATCAGCGGAGCCATGGCAATAATGCGCTGCTCGGCGGCAACAGCCGAAAAGTCCACCGTGTTGGTCAGCAGAGCGACAACATAAGAAACGATAATACCCAAAATAATGGGGACTATTTTGACCATGCCCTTACCCCAGATATTGCAAACGATAATCGTGCCCAGCGCAATGGCTGCCAACAGCCAGTTGGTCGCACAGTTTTGCACGGCGGAAGGGGCAAGAATCAGGCCGATGGAGATAATGATGGGGCCTGTAACGACCGGCGGAAAGTAGCGCATGACCTTTTTGGCGCCGAATGCGCGGATAAAGGCCGAGCATACCACATAAACAATACCGGCGCAAAACACACCGCCGCAGGCGTAGGGCAGCATTTCGGCATTGGGCTTGCCGTCAATCATTGGCGCTACGGCAAAATAGCCGCCCAAAAATGCAAAGGAGGACCCCAAAAATACCGGCACCTTGCCTTTTGTCAGCAGGTGGAACAGCAGCGTGCCCAGACCCGCCATCAGCAGTGTGGTCGAAACGTCAAGGCCGGTCAGCAGCGGCACCAGAACGGTTGCGCCAAACATGGCAAAGGTGTGCTGAATGCCAAGAATCAGCATTTTTGGCCAGCCGAGCTGCCGGGCGTCAAAAAGGCCCTCTTCTCCGACTTTTATTTGTTCACTCATCATAACTTCTCCTTTTCTATCTCATTTACAGCATGCTTGCAGTGCCAAAACCGGTTAGCGGCTGCGTCTGCTTTGGCGGGGTGCTGCGCCCGGCGCTTGAGAGGCGCGTTAATCCGCCGCGGCCTGCAAAGCGGCTGTAAGCATTGACCAACCTGAACCGGCAGCGAGTCAGGGCTGCCGCGGCTCATAAAAAAAGCATCTGTGGCTTTCAACATTGAGAGCCAAGATGCAGGCAGAAGAACGGAGAAAACAGCACGGTCAGCCAAAGCCTTGTTTGCAGATGACGCGCCATGTGATATCCTCCTTTTTTAAAAACAGCGCGGCCAGTTTTGGCCACCTGCTTTCTTGCTGCACAACATCATACCAGAAGAAAACCGGTTTAGCAACCGTTTTGACCAAAATGTAGCAAAAAACTGCAAATTTTCGCAAATGCACAAAGAAAACGTCTGTCTTTAATCAAAATTTGTAAGACTCAATTGATAAAAGCTGCAAATAACCGTTGCGCTAAAGCGTATTTAAAGTGTGGCCTGAAAACGGTTCAATAATCTTTAAACAGCCTGTGTAATGTGCGGAGAAAAGGTTTACAAAAAATAACGTTAAAAAAGAGACAAAAACGCCGCAGCGGTTAAGCGCCGCAGCGGCGTTTTATCGGAGATTAATTTTAAAAGCGGCCCAGCGCTGGCGTGCGTATTTTTTGTGCTGCAAGACGGACGCCGCAGCGGGGCTGGCGCCCGGCAAGAAGGACAACGCAGCAACGCGTAAAACAGGCCCCCAAGACGGGACGGTTTTCAAGCTGGCCGGCTATAGCGACACGTTAAGCTTGCTGCTTTTCGGCATTCGGGAAGCCGATAAACGCTATAAAGGTTAAATCGCTGCTGCCGGTGTTTATCAGGCAATGCTTTTCGCCGCTGCGGCAAAGGGCCACGTCACCCGGATAAACCTTGGCGGCGGTACCGTTGTCGTAGTAATCGCCTTCGCCCGATAAAATGAGGTAAATTTCGTATTCGCCGTTATGGGCGTGCTCGGCAACCAGTGCGCCGGGCGCCAGCGTAATCTGAGTAAGCAGCCTTCCTGCGCCCAGCAGATCCTGCTCCGGCGTAATTTCAAGCTTGTTAAAATCGGGAGTACCCGCCTTTTGTGCGGGAACAACAGTGGCCTTGCGGTCTGACTGACGATAAATCATAATGTCACCTCTTTAAAAATTAAAGGCTCGGAAGAACGGGGTTGGGGTTGGTGGTAACGCCAATTTCCTTGAGCGTTTCGCCGCTGCGCAGCAGGCGGGCCATAACGACAAAGCGCTGCTTGTCGCTGGAACCATACGCTCTTGTGCAGGTGGAGAGGGTTATAATTTTGTCGCTGGTAGAAACCTCAACGTCGAAGTTGTGGCGGCTGCGCGCTTTGGCGCCGCTGATGATTGAGGCGAACATCGAGTCGGAGGGGTTGGGCTCAATGTAGTTAAACGAAATATCGGTGTAGAAAGCCGCGAACACCACCCAGGCCATCTCCTGAGAATCGGTGGAGAACCACATGTAGGGGTAAGCTTTTGCAAAGTTGAGGTAGTGGTAGGCGGTCAGCTGTCCAAACATCACGTCGCTGGCGCTGCCAATTCTGGGAGCCGCAGAATAGTTGGTCCAGTTATGGCCAAACATGACGGTGTTTTTGGAAAGGCCCGACGCACCGGCGCCGAAAAGGCAGGTGGAACCGGCGTAAATAACGCCGTCACGGCTGGTCTGCCTGTAAATATTTTTATCCAGATAATAATGAGGGTCATAACCGCTGGCACTTTGCAGCACGGGGTAGTTGATGTTGGTGCCCGGCACCTTAAGCCAGGCCTTAACATCGGCATTGACCTGCTTGTAGCTTGGAATGTTGGCCTTGCCGCTGGCGCCCATGACCGCAGGATCAAATTTGGCGGGCAGTCCGCTTGAAACGGCTGCTGTTGAGGACGCCGCCGTCGAGGAGACAGCAGCAACAGCGGAAGAAGCCGCTGTGGAGGACGCTGTAGAGGAGGAAGACGCTGCAGAAGAGGAGGCCGGTTCGCTTTCAGACGCCTCAGAGGAGGACTCGGGCTCGCTCTCGGATACGTCGGAGGAGGATTCGGGCTCACTGACGGATTCTGATGTACTGGAGGAGGGTTCCTCGGTCACATCGCTCTTCTTCAGGAGCGACACCCCAATACTGACGGCTACGATAAATATCAGCAGCGCAAGGGCGACAATGACGATGGAGGACATGGGCGACTTTTTAGCCATGCGATTCTTTGCCATAGTTTTGCTTCACCTCATAAAGAAATTTCTATCAGCCGTTATAAATGGCATTTAACGCAAATCAGTATAGCACAATTTGAACAGGTTGAAAAGTAAAAAAGGATCAAAATACAAACAAAATGACATAATCGGGCAATTAAAAGCGCTATTATGGGCCGTTGGGCCATTTTTCAAGGCGTGGCTTCCGCATAATGGCAGCAGGCATGCTTGAAGATGACGCGCCGCAACAGAATATACGCCGCCCCGGCCGACTTTGTTAATGGCGAAAACAAAGCGCAGCATTTTGCTTTTGGTTGCCCGGTGTGAGGAAATGCCTTTGGCTGATGCGGATATGGGAATTATTGGTGGATACCAAGCTGTTTATGCGCAAAGTTTTTGAGCGGCAGCCAAAAAAAAGATGGCGCTTCGCATACCTGGCGGGGTGAGAAAAATAAAAGGCTGCCGCATTTTCAGTGCGGCGGCCTTTCACAAACAAGCAGGATGAGAACGCTTAAAGCACCACAAGGTTTGACACGCGCCAGCCGTTTTGGCCCAGCACGAAATACATGGTATATTTCGACGGATAGGTGTATTCCCGCCGGCCCATTTTAATCCAGTAGTCAAACGAAATATCGCAGGAGACATGACGCGTGTCGTAGGCATTCCAGTTAGAGAATTGGGCGTTTTTAAACGCGTGCTCATCGTGGGCATTATACCATCCGTTATAAAACTGCTTCAGGTACGTGTAGTATTGCGATTCGGGCAGAAAGTAAGGCAGCACCTCGTCAAGCGTGGCGTCGTTGGTAATATATTTGGCGTAGGCGCAGGCGGCCTGTTCGCCGAACTCCGACAGCTGTGCCACGACCTGTTCGTCGGGGGAAAGCCCAACCGAAATACTGTGTTGGAACCGCACCACCGAACAGGAAAGGCCGCCGGCGTCGGCCGCCGTGACCTCGGGCGGCAAAAACAGGCCGTCAAAGCGGTAGATATTTGCCGCTTCGGGCGCGAGCGCTTCAGGCAACCGGCCAAAGGGGCTTTCGGCCTGGGCGACCTCGGCCAGCGCACTGTCTTCCGGCACAGCACCGTTGACGGTGAGGCGCACGGCTAAGGGCGCCTGGACGGTGTAGCTTTGCGGCGCAGGTAACAGCACCGCCAGTTTATCGGCGCTCCAAAGGGGCGTATTACGCCCGGTATCTCTTTGACAGCGCAGCGAGAGGGTGGCCACCGGCTTGCCGCCGCAGGCAATCTGCCAGACATTTTCGCCGCTGCGCGACGCCGAGAATGCACCGCCGCCGTAGCTTTCTTCGGCCGCGCGGCCAAAGTGCCCGGCCGTTTCAAGCTTTGAGAGCGGTATTTGCCCCAGCTTTATCAGCTCGGCATAGCGGTGCTCCTCAAAGAGGGAGACCACGCTTTGGACGACATATTCCGGGCGTGAATGCTCATAGGCCAGCGCCGTGTTATAAACCCGCAGCATGCCGCCGACCGCAAGCGCCGCGCAAAATGCGTGCAGCATTAATGCAAAGATAACAAAGACGGAATTAGCAGGCGAAGCGCTTTTGGTTTTCATGAGGACACCTGCCTTACCAGAATAGCGGTGGGCAGCTTGCGGGAGCCGTAAAGCGAGGCGCAGATGTTAAGAATCTCGTCGTTATAAACCATCAGCGTGGAGGAACCGCCGTCGAGATTCGCGGCGTTGACAGCACCGTATTTAAGCATAATGTCGATTAAGTCCTTATAGTTTGCGCCAATGCTGTGGGCCTGTCTGCCGTCAAGCACCAGCAGCAGCACCGCGCCGTCGGCCCGCTGGCCGATGGCGGTGCGCGGGTTAAGCCCGCCGCCGGTGCCGAGAATATCGGCGGGCTTGCCGTTCACAATGAGCGGCGGCGTAATAAAGCTGACCGCATCGCGCACGCCGCGGGCGAGCGCCTGGGCGCCGGTCATGGAGCCGACCACCAGCTTGTTCTCGTAATCAAAACCGATAAGAATGGCGTAGGCCGCAGGGTCGCCGAAGGTGAGCGCGCCGTTCTGGATGACAAGGCCCAGCGGGACGCCGCCGTTGCCGACGCCGTTTTCATCCTCAAAGCCGCCCGCGTTGATACCGGCGGCCGCGCCGTCGCGCCGGACCATTTCCTCCACCCGCAGGCCGCCGCTCTCAAGCCCAAAGGCTGCGGGCGTGGCGACATAAAGCCGCGAGGGGTCGTTGACGATCATCATTTTGCCCTTAAAGGTCGGGCCGGAAACGTCCTCGACAGTAACGGCGCTGAGATCCAGACGGTCGCTTGCGTCGGGAATCTGCACCAGCTTCGAGTCGGTTACCGTATCCGATACAGCGACGGCGTTCTTGGAAAGGATATCGTTAATCTGCCCCTCCGAGAGGTAAATTCGCGCCACAAACTTAGCGGCGCTTGTTTCCATTACAGTGGCGACGGCAAGGTCGCGCGCCGCGGTGGAAGGGCCCCTAAAGATGATGGCGCCCGCGCCGAACAGGAAAAACAATCCCCAGAACAGCAGGATGCCAAGACATATGAAGCTTTTGTGAAGAATGCCCTTTGCCATATGCGGATGCAGCCTCCTTTGAGAATTATTTGTTTTGGGCTGAAAATACCCAGCGGCGCTGGATATTGAAGCTGATAAAAAACAGCAGCGTGTCGACGATCAGCTTGGCCAGCACCGAGCTGCCGCCGATAACGAGCGTCAGCCCCCAGACCCCCGCCCATGAGCAGAAAAACTGGCAGACGCACAGCAGGTAATAGCGTGGCAGCGCATGAGAAAGCGCATTGTCGCTGCCGAACACCGCCCGGCGGTTAAGCGAAAAGTTGACGACCGACGAGACCCCGCGGGAAATAATAGTTGCAAGCAGCACCCGTTCGCGCAGCACAAGCGTTTTTAGCAGCGTGACGGCCAGCCAGTAGCAGCCGACGTCCAGCGCGGCACTGGCCACCGACGAAAAGGCAAAGGCCAGTACGAGCCTGAAAATACTCAGCGAGTCAAAAAACGCATGAAAATGAGAGGAGGCGTTTTCCTCAAGATATATGGTCTGAATGCCGACCTCATGCACGGGTATGCGGTTTTTGTGCAGATAAAGCAGCATGTTGGTTTCAAAATCAAAGCGCTCGCCCGCCAGTGTGAGCAGCCCCGGCAGCATTTTGCAGGGTATGCCGCGCAGACCGGTTTGCGTGTCGGAAATTTTCTGGCGGCAGAGCAGCCAGAACACCAACGAGGTAAGGCGGTTCCCCAGTCGGCTGCGCACCGGCACGTCGGGCTGCGAAAAATCGCGCACGCCCAGCAGCAGCGCGGAGCCGCCGCTCAAAAGCGCCGTTGCCACGGCGGCTACATCGTCGGGATGATGCTGGTTGTCGCCGTCCGCCGTCACAACGCCGGCACACGCGGGACGGTGCGCCAGAATATAAGAAAAGGCGGTTTTAAGCGCCCGGCCCTTGCCGCGGTTTGTCTCGTGGGTCAGCACGGTACAGCCGGGCAGCGCGGCAAGCGCCGCAAAATAATGGGCTTTGTCAGCGGTGCTGCCGTCGTTGACGATAATCAGATCGCTGAAGCCGCGCGCGGCCAGGCCCTCGACGACGGCCAGCAGCTTGTCGTCGGGGTTTAAAGAGGGTATTATAACCGCAATTTTATCAAAAGCAGGCATAGTGGTCAAATTCTCCTGTTTTTATAGATGACATAGAGCAGTACGGCTACCAGCAGACCGGTGACGGAGAGCGCCAAGGCCAGCGGAGAGCCGACAAAGGCAAACAGACGGTCGTTTTGCGCCGTGGGCAAATATTTGGCTTTGTCAGGCGTGCTGTCCGCCGTGGGCAGATCGGCCGGCGCGGCGTCGGTCAGCGCGGGCTGCGACTCGGTCGGCGGCTCCGGCTCCGGCCGGTCGGCCAGCAGTGTAATATGCTCAAAAATATCGTTTGTGGTGTCGCTCCCCACCGTTGAACGGTAGAGACCGAGCTTTCGGCAGTCGTAAGGCCCTGACTGCGCCACCGAAAAATAGGTCTGCTGTGACTTGTGCGCGGCAAAGCCAAGCTGCGCAACTTCAAAAGGCGTTAGCCCAATCAGCGCTGTACGCGGCGTGTCGTCATTGGTTAAGGGCATATCAAGGTTCAGGACGATGGGGTTTTCCCCGTAAAGGTGCAGGTACAGCTTTGGCGTATCCCAGCCGCCGGGTGTGGCCGCCGCCTGCTCGACCGCCTTGACCAGCGTATGGGCGTTTAAGCGGTGCGCGCCGTGGCCGTACTCGCCGTTTAAATCGTGCCCGACAATGACCTGCGGGCGAAAGCGGTCGATGAGCGAAAGCTGATAATCCAGAATTTCCTGCTCGTCATAAATGGTTTTGGCATGCTCAAGTGAGTCGCTGTACACGTCGGGGAATTCAGGAATGACAGGGTACCGCTCGATACCCACCGCCCAAAGGCCGTTCAGCAACTCGTGCGGGCGGTAGTATTCGCCGTTGTGGTTGACCATATACGCCAGCTGAATTTGGCAACAGGGGATGGTGGCGGCTATCGCCAGCGCGCCGCCGAGGTACAGATGCTCGTCGTCGGCGTGGGTGGGTAACACGAGGAGATCGCAGTCACCCTCGGCAGGCCGCCAGAGCTGCACCCAGTCGGGGATATCCGAACCGCCCAGCGCCACGGTGTCGCACAGTGTGGCGGGGCCCTCCCAGGTTAACGTAACGGTGTCGCCGCGGGCGCCGGCAAGACTAATCCATTCATGCAAAAAGCCCTGCGTCTCTATGGGCGCGATGCCTTGTGCCGTAATAACACAACGTGCGGGCGCGGGGGCGTCCCAGACCAGATACAGGCCGGTCATTTTATCGGGGGCATTGTTTTTAAGCGTCAGGCTGCCCCCATCCTTAAAAACACGCTTGGTTGTACGGTTGTTGTCTTTAAACATCCAGCTTTCGCCACCGTCTGAGACGGTTATCTCGGGCGAAAGCACAATAGCGGGCGCGGCTTTGGCCAAGCATACCGGAGTCAGCAGTCCCGCTATGCACAGCACTGCGGCAAATATCCTTCCTGCGCGCATAGACCGGCCCTCCTTTTTATTTTAAATCGTCCTTCATTGTAACATCGCTATTATATAAAGTATAGCTATTATGCTGTTCTGATTGCAGGTAAACACAAAAAAATAAAAAAATCGGCGCCGGTTTAAATTTTGCGCGTCCGGTCTGGGGCGCGTCATAGCGCTAAACACGAAAAGCGGTTCGTCTGTCCGGCTCTGCTGCACGGCGAAATTTTATGTAACCGGGCGGTGTGGACAGGCGACTTGCTCCAAACAGAATAAAAGCGCGCCGCCGCGGCGTGGGTAATAAGCGCCAAAAGGAGGATTTGTCAATAGTTTTTTTGCGTATATTGCGATGCGACTTTTTGAGGCATGCGGTAAGCAAGCATCTAATTTAACTAAAAACTGTGATTATAAAGCCAATTTTAGCGAATATGGTCACACAAAAAAAGAAATTTTGAAGCAAAATTTGCTATTGATTTTTTCAGACGTGCCACTTATAATGGAATAGAAAGTGGTGAAGAGTGGCAAATAGGGGTGTACATTCCCTTTAAGTGGTGAAAGGAGGGGGCACAATGCTCATCGGCGAGTATCGGCACAGTATCGACGCCAAGGGCAGAGTGAGCTTTCCTTCCCGTCTGCGCGAGGATCTTGGCGACACCTTCATCATTACAAAAGGGCTTGACAACTGCCTGTTTGTTTATCGCATGAGCGAATGGGACAAACTGGTAGAACAGACAGCCGCGCTGCCCATCAGCAAGGCGCGCGCCATACAGCGGTTTATTTTTGCGGGCGCGGTGTGCGTCGAGCCGGACAAGCAGGGGCGTGTGCTCATTCCGCAGGCGCTGCGCGATTATGCGCAGCTTACCGGAGAGGTGGCGGTCGTGGGTGTCTCAAACCGCGCTGAAATATGGGGTGCCGCCAGATGGGATAGATCCAACGCCGAGCTTACCAGCGAGCTGGTGGCCGAAGCAATGGACGAGCTTGGCTTCTAAAGCGCCTCCCCCTGAGCGCGCCATTGAAACTAAAGGAGTTGCGCCATGGCGTTTTCGCATAAGCCGGTTCTGCTTAACGAAACAATTGACAGCTTAAACATAAAACCCGACGGCATCTATATAGACGGTACGGCGGGTGGCGCCGGGCATTCGAGCGAGATTGCAAAGCGCCTGACCACCGGCAGGCTGATTGCGGTGGACAAAGACCCCGACGCCATTGCCGCCGCAACCGAACGGCTGGCGCCCTACGCCTGCGCCACGGTGGTACAAAACGATTTTAGCAACATTGCGCAGGTGGCGCAGAGCCTGGCTATTGCAAAGGCAGATGGTGTGCTGCTGGATCTGGGCGTTTCCTCCCACCAGCTGGATGCAGCCCAGCGCGGCTTTTCCTACCAGCACGACGCGCCGCTGGACATGCGCATGGCGCAGGCCGGCATGAGCGCTAAGGATGTTGTAAATACCTACACCGAGCGCGACCTCGCCCGCATTCTCAGAGAATATGGCGAGGAACGGTTTGCTTCCCGCATTGCGCGGGCCATTGTGGCCAGACGCGGGAAGTCGGAGATTCAAACCACGTCGGAGTTGGCCGACATTGTAAAATTGGCAATTCCCGCAGCGACACGGCGCGAGGGCGGTCATCCGGCCAAACGCAGCTTTCAGGCAATCCGTATTGAGGTCAATGGAGAGCTGACTTCCCTGGATTGCGCGCTTGACAACGCTTTTGAGCTGCTGGCCCCGGGCGGAAGGCTTTCAGTGATTACCTTCCACTCGCTTGAGGATCGTACAGTTAAGCGCCGGTTCGCTGCCTTTGCAGAGGGATGCACCTGCCCTGCGGATTTTCCCGTTTGTGTGTGCGGTAAAACGCCGCGGGGCAGGCTTATCTCCAAAAAACCTATTACAGCGGACGAACAGGAGCTGGCGGAAAACAACCGCAGCCACAGCGCAAAGCTGAGAGTTATTGAAAAAATCAAGGACTGATAAAAGACCCTGCAAGGAGGTGAAGCGGCGTGGCCAAATCAAACCTGGCTTACGATTTTGACAAGCTGGAGCAGCACTATGCCGCTCCGGGTGCGCCCAAGGTCAAGCAACCGCCCGAGCTTCGGGTGGTCGAGAACCGCAATGCGGGCGCCAACGCCGCTATGCTGCGCGGCGCGGCCATTTTTGTGCTGGTGCTTGGCATTGTATGCGCTATTCTCTATAACAACATGATTCTCACCGAGCTGACCAGCCAGATTGAAGACGCCGAGTCGCAGTTTGAGATGCTCAAAAACGAAGACCGCCTGATGCAGGTGGCGCTTGAGGGCAAGACCTCGCTGCGCGCCGTGCAGGAAATTGCAGAAGGCCAGCTGGGCATGGCTAAGGTTGAGAGCTATCAGGTGCAGTATATCGATTTGGGTGAGGGCGACCGCGTTGTGCTGGCGCGCGCGCCGCAGCTGGGCCTGACGGATCATATTCATATGGCATATCGCTCCGTTTTGGAATACCTTGGGTTTTAAAAAAATAGACTATTTAATGCCCGAAGCTGTTTTAACCAAAGTGCACTGCCTACGGTAATGCGCAATTAAAAATGTCTGTGGCATTTTTAATGAATCCGGCTTGCGGCGCAGTGGCGTATAAAAACGCAATAGAGTGAAAACGACGGAGAGTTAAGTCAGCAGATGCCTTAGCTCTTTGTTCTTTTCACAGCATATTCGACGGCAATCGTCAGGAGGCAGCATGGCAAAACCGGTGAGCAGTAATTCAATGAAGATAAAAATGAATATTGTTTTGGCGGTTATGATTACGCTGGGATTTTGCAGTCTCATAGGCAGGCTTTATTATCTTCAGCTTGTGGATTTTGAAGAAAACCGGGCGCGGGCGCTGCGGCAGCAGCTGCGCCCCACCACCATCGCCGCCCAGCGCGGCGCGATCTATGACCGCAATATGAAAACTCTGGCCGCTTCGGCCACCGTATGGTCGGTAATCATTTCACCCGCCGAAATCGATTCGGATGAGGAATTAAGCAAGATTGCAGATTTTCTGTCCCCGCTGCTTAATATTGACCGAGAGAAAATTTTAAAGCAGGGACAGAAAAAGTCGAGCTATTACGAAATTGTCAAGGCGCGCGTCGAGCAGGAGGAAGCCGATAAGATAACGGTGTTCTCGCTGGATAATAAGCTCAGCTCCATCCACCTGATCCAAAACAGCAAGCGCTATTATCCTTATGGCACGCTGGCCTCGACCGTGCTGGGGTTTACCACTGCCGATAACGCCGGGGCCTACGGGCTGGAATCCAAATACGAAAAGGTGCTCTCAGGTACGCCGGGCATGGTGGTTTCGGCCAAGAACGCCAAGAGCGGCAACATGCCGTCCTCCTATGAGCGCCAGTACGAGCCAGTGGACGGCAACTCGCTGGTGCTGACCATCGACGAGGTGGTGCAGCACAGTCTGGAGCGCCATCTTGAGACGGCGGTCATTGAGCATAACGTACATAACCGCGCAACCGGCATCGTCATGGATGTTAACACCGGCGCCATTCTGGGCATGGCCACCAAGCCGGACTTTGACCCTAATGAGCCCAACGAAATTTATGACAAAAAAGCGCGTGACCAGCTTGAAAGCTTTGCCAGTGACCCGGCGGTAGCGGCAAAGCTGGCCTCGATAACCGACAGTAACGCGCGCGCCAAGGCGCTGGAGGAGGCCCGCAAGGAGGCGCTTGGCAAAGCGCAGTTTGAACAGTGGCGCAATAAGGCCATCTCCGACCCCTACGAGCCGGGCTCGGTCTTTAAGATTATTACCTCGGCCATGGCGCTGGACTTAAACGTTGTAAAGCCGACGGGGCAGTATTTTACCTGCCCGGGCTACCACATTGTTGCGGGGCGGCGCAAGGCCTGCTGGAAGGCGGCCGGTCACGGCACCATCAATTTTACCGAGGCGGTTAAATTTTCCTGCAACCCCGCGTTTATGATGGTGGGCGCGCTGGTCGGCCCCCGCAACTTTTACGATTACTTCGACCGCTTTGGCCTGCGGGAGGCTACCCGCATCGACCTGCCGGGCGAGGCGGACGGCATCTTTTATGATTACGCGACGCTTTCCAAGGAGTCGGGCGAGGAGCTGGCCTCCTCCGCCTTCGGCCAGACCTTTAAGGTGACGCCCATACAGATTGTCTCGGCGGTTTCGGCCGCGGTTAACGGTGGCAAGCTGATGCAGCCCTACGTTGTCAGTCAGGTGCTCGACCCCGAGGGCAACGTTATTTCCACCACCGAGCCGACGCTCAAACGGCAGGTTATCAGCGAGGAAACCTCCAAGGTGCTTGGCGGCATTATGGAGCATGTGGTCGGGGACACGGACGGTTCGGGCCGTTTTGCCTATGTGCCGGGCTTTCGCGTCGGCGGCAAGACCGGCACCAGCGAAAAGCTCGACGCAAAAGAGGACGGCGAGGTTACCAAGCGCATATCCTCCTTTTTAGGCGTCGCACCGTCCGATAATCCGCAAATTTGCGTGCTGGTTATTCTCGACGAGCCGCATATGCAAAACGTTTACGGTTCTATCATTGCCGCGCCGGTCGTTGGCGCCATTATGGCCGATGTGCTGTCGTATCTGGGCGTTGAACCTCAGTACACCGAAAAGGAGCTTGCGGAGCTTGAGGTGGAGGTGCCTGCGCTCTCCGGGCAGCTGATCCACGACGCCATTGCGCAATTAACGGCTAAAAATCTTAAATATAAAATGGTTGGGCAGGGCACGACGGTGACGCGTCAGCTCCCCGCGGCCAAAGAGGTTTGCCCCAAGGGCAGCACGGTTATACTCTATACGGATCAGGCGGCCGAGCGGGGCAGCATTGCCGTACCCAACGTGCTGGGGCTTTCGGCGCAGCAGGCCAACCGCACGCTGCTCAACGCGGGGCTGAATATCCGCCTCGCAGGGGACGATGTTGAAAATGCGCAAAGCATGGCTGTCAGTCAGGAGCCGGCCCCCGAAACAATGGTGGAGGAGGGCGCGGTCATAACCGTTACCTTTGCGGCTCCCGGCTAAAATATCTCCGCAGGCAGTTTTTGAAAGGAGAGATGCGTGATGAAGCTTTCTCAATTATTCAATGACGTACAAACCGGCGCACCGCTGCCCTGTATTGACGTTGGGCACGTCTGCGCCGATACGCGGCAGGTCTCGCCGGGCGCGGTGTTTTTCTGCCTGAACGGCTTTACCCATGACGGGCATGATTACGCTCAAAAAGCGTTGGAGCTGGGCGCCGCCGCGGTGGTGACCGAGCGCGACCTGGGACTGGGCGAGCAGCAGATTCTGACGCCGGATACCCATGCGGCCTACTCGCTATGCTGTGCCAACCTGTTTGGAAACCCCCAGAAAAAAATTAAACTGGTCGGCGTGACCGGCACCAATGGCAAAACGACAGTGACCCACCTGATACGCGATGTGCTTGAGGGCTTTGGTATTAAAACGGGCCTGATCGGCACGATAGAAACCGATGTGGGCGGCGCGCATTTTCCGGCAAAATATACAACTCCCGAGCCGTTGACCTTTTATTCGCTGCTCGACCAGATGGTGCAGGCCGGGTGCGAATACGCCGTGATGGAGGTTTCCTCCCACGGGCTTGACCAGAAGCGGGTTGCAGCCTGCCGCTTTGCAGTGGGTGTATTTACCAACCTTACGCAGGACCATCTCGATTACCATAAGACGATGGAGGCCTATTATCAGGCGAAAAAAAGCCTGTTCGCCCTGTGCGACGAGGCGGCGGTCAACATCGACGACCCCTATGGCAGACGGCTGATTGAAGAAATAGGTGAAGACGGAGGCAAGGCCAAGGGCTTTTCCACCAGACTCGACGAGGCGGACTACACGGCCAAAAGCATTGTGATGCGCGCCGACGGCACGTCGTTTGCGTTTGTGGGCAGCGGGCTGATTGCACGGGTTAAATTCCCGGTGCCGGGTGAGTTTTCGGTCTCTAATGCCATGGCGGCTATCACCGCCTGTCTGGCGCTGGGGCTGGATTTGCAGAAAACCGTGGCGCTTTTAGGCGAAAGCCGAGGCGTACCGGGCCGTTTTGAGGTGCTCGACACCCAGACGCCCTTTACCGTCATTCGGGACTACGCCCATTCGCCCGACGCGATTGAAAAAATTTTGCAGGCGCTGCGCGCGGTGACCGATAAAAAAATTATGATTTTATTTGGCTGCGCGGGTAACCGCGACCGTAAAAAGCGCCGTCTGATGACCGAGGCGGCCGCAAGACTGGCCGATTTTGTGGTGTTGACCTCCGACAACCCAAGAAACGAGGATCCGCTGCAAATTATTGAGGACGCCAAGCCCGGGCTGCTTGAGCATAAGGTGCCCCATATCATTATTCCCGCCCGTTATGAGGCGATTAAATGGGCGCTTAAAAATTGCGAGCCGGGCGGCACGCTGCTGCTGGCGGGTAAGGGCCACGAGGATTATCAGGTGCTGGCGCACGGAACCATTCATTTTGACGAACGCGAAATTGTCGCCGAGCTGCTGGAGAAACAAACGGAGGAATAAATCGGTGCAAAAGCTAAAGCTGTCGCAGATTGCCCGGACGCTGGGGGCAGAGCTATCGTATGACGCGGATATTTGCGAGGTTATAACCGATTCGCGCCAGGCAAAAACGGGCACACTATTTGTCGCCATTTGCGGCGAGAATCTGGATGGCAACCGCTTTGCTGCCTCAGCGCTGCAAAACGGGGCCGAGGCCGTCGTGGTCGGTGCGCTGCCGGAGGGCGTCGACCCCAAACGGGCCATCGTTGTTCCCGATACCAAGCGGGCGCTTATCAAAATTGGCGGGCTGTACCGCCGGCTGTTCAATATTCCGTTTGTCGGTGTGACGGGCAGCGTGGGCAAAACCACGACCAAGGAGTTTATCCATACGGTGCTCAGCGCCCAATACCGCACCCATAAAAATGCGGGCAACCAGAATAACGAAATTGGCGTGCCCAACACGCTGTTCGCGCTTGAACCCGCGTATCAGGCCGCCGTCATTGAAATGGGTATGAGCGGCTTTGGCGAAATACGGGACCTGACTACCGAGATTCGCCCCTCGGTCGGCGTTATTACGACCATCGGCGTTTCGCACATTGAGCAGTTGGGCAGCCGTGAGAATATTTTAAAGGCAAAGCTGGAACTGCTTGAGGGCATGCCGGACGGCGCACCGCTGTTTTTATGCGGGGATAACGAATACCTCAGCGCGGTACAGGCGCCGCGGCTTAAAATTTACCGCTATGGCGTTATTAACCCGGCGTGTGATATTCGCGCGTCGGAAATTACGCAGGTTGGCGGCTCCACCCGCTTTAGCATCAGCTCCCCCTGGGGTGAGCACAGCGCGCTCATTCCGGTGGTGGGGCAGCATAATGTGCTCGACGCGCTGGCGGCTTTTGGCGTTGGCTGTGTCATGGGGCTTTTGCCCGAGCAAGCGGCCGGTGCGCTGGCGCACTATCTGCCGGTTGGCATGCGCCAGAATGTTGTGCCGTTTAAGGGCATGGTCGTGGTGGAGGATTGCTACAACTGCTCCCCCGACTCGCTCAAGGCGGCGGTGCTGGCGCTGGCCTCCTATC
>JAEWYJ010000308.1 GCA_023395695.1 Bacillota bacterium
TATCAATGTTGCCCTCGACATCGTTGATTGAGGAGAGCTCCTTGCCGACGGCCTGCGCGCGATAGCCCTTTTCCTCAAGGCCTTTTTTAATCTTATAGGCGTATTTTTCTTCGTTAAGGGTGTCGCCCACCACAACAAAATTGCGCTGCTGCATAACTTCTTTTAAATCCATGATTATCACCTCACCATTTTTGTCGTTGCCGGGAGCGTCCCGGCGCTTATAACTTTCTGTTACAATATTAGCAAATAAAGAAGCAAAATGTAAGCCCTCTTTGGGAGTTTGTTTAATTTGCTGCTGTTTAAAAATATATTTCGACATACTGTGCCTTTATTCAAAAGAGATGATATACTGGCTATAGAGAGCGCGTTTATTCAACGCGCCTTTTCCGGGCATGACCCAAGAGGAGGTATTTCATGGCGCTCGCTCTGAGCATTATCGGCATTAACATCGTCTACGTTTCACTCAACACGCTTCGTACCATTATGGTCATCAAGGGACAGCGACTTCTGGCTTCAATGATTTCTATTGTCGAGGTAGGCATTTATCTGCTGGGCCTGACAATCGTTTTAAACAACTTGACCAGTCCGCTGAACATTATGGCGTATTGCGCCGGTTTTGGCATGGGGGTTTATATCGGCAGCTGCCTTGAGCAGCACCTTGCGCTGGGCTATGTCAATGTGCAGGTTATTGTAGATTCTGCCGATTGCAGACTGCCCGATTTACTGCGGGAGGAAGGCTACGGCGTAACCACATGGCTGGGGCAGGGCCGCGACGGCACCCGGCTGGTGCTGCAGGTATTGGCGAAGCGCAGTGCCGAGAAAGCGCTGCTGGCTTTTTTACAAAAGGCTAAACCCAATGCGTTTATTGTATCGTACGAGCCTAAAAATTTTGTCGGCGGGTTCTGGACCAAACATATTCGCCATTTTTAACCGGGGGGCAGTCAGACTGCCGGGTAACAGATTGACCGTCCACCGTTTGTGCATTAGCATGCCAAAAAGCACCAGAGATATCGTATCTCCGGTGCTTTTTGGCATGGTGGAACCTTTTTATAGCGGACAAATTTAAAAAACGAACGGCCTTGGCGGCCTATTTTTCGCGCCGTTGCGTTATCCTCCTTGACGGGCGCCAGCCCGTCTGCGTTAAAGCTTTTGTTTGCCCTTTGTCTCTTTGGCGGGTGCATAATCCCGCATGCCGGGAATAGCGCCGTTGGCAACCGCCCAAATATAAAGGCTGGCCACCGACCCGCAGGGACTGTAGCGGCGGCGGTATTTTTCAAAGAGCGTGCGGTCAATTTTGCGGTGATGGTACAGCATCCGTAAGCCACGCTGAATCGCAAGATCCCCAAAGCTTAAAATATCGCGGCGCTGCATGCAAAAAAGCATCAACATTTCGGCCGTCCATATGCCGACGCCCTTTAATGCCGACAGCGCCGCAATAACCTCGTCGTCGCTTTTTTCAGACAGCGCGTCCATATCAAAGACGCCTTCGTATACCTTTTGTGCAAAATCCTTGATATACTCCGCCTTTTTAAAGGTAATGCCGCAGGATTGCAGCGCCTGCAATTCGGTGGCGAACACGCTTTTAGGGGTTATTTCTCCCAACGCCTGGGTCATTCTGCGCCAGATGGTCGCCTGTGCAGCCGTTGAAATCTGTTGCCCCACAATATGCCGTACCACCGAGGCGAACAAATCGCTGTCGGTGTCGCGCTCAAGGGGGCCCAGCATGTCTATCACCGCACCCAGACGTTTATCCTTCTTTTTTAGATAGGCCAACTCTTTTTCTTCGCACACAAACACGCTGCCATCACATCCCTTAAAAGTATCATAGCAGAAAAACGCCGGGTTTTCTTCTCTTTTTGTTATCTGCAATTATATAGTCAAACCATCAGAAAACAAAACGTCTTGACGGTCTGTTTTGCAGCTGGCCGCGTTGTCGTCCTTGAAGGGCGCCAGCCCATCTGCGTCCTCCGCCTTGTCAGCCACAAAACAGTTCCGCCAATCCTGTATTGTTTTTCTAATGGTATGACTATAATTTCTAAAAATGCTGTATGAAAAGCTCAGGGACATTGCCGTGCAGAGGGCTATTCTTTAAATTATCGGCCGTGCACCCAGCTGCGCCTGATTTTGCGTTGTATATCCTGTGGTAGTACAGGGGTGCGCTGGGTGCCTGCAAAGGCGACGCAGCCCAGGCATTTCATGCCGGAGTATTTAAAAAACGCCTTCATAGCCCGCAATGAACCGACGCTCTGGCCTGCAAGCAGCGAAAAGGGAAAGGGCGTGGCGCAGGTTGTCAACAAAAGATATTTTTGCTGTGGGGACAACCGCGGCTTGGGCAAACCGCCCGTTTGCTCCATAACGGTGCCGGTCAGACGGTCGAACAGGTTTTTGACCGCCGCCGGAATATTGGCCCAATAGGTCGGCGCTGCCAGCACCACACGGTCCGCCTTTTTTAGCAGTGCCGCAATCTGGGCGGCGTCGTCTTGCACAACGCATTCGCCAAGTGCCGAACAGCGGCCGCAGCCGATGCAAAAAGCTAAATTTTTCTGGTAAAGGTTAACGGTGGTTACCCGCCAGCCGTCCTGCAAGGCGGCGCTTACAGCACAGCTAAGCATGGCAGCCGTGGGACCATTCTGATGAGGACTGCCCAAAATAGCCAGCAATGTTTTATCGTTCATTGCCTGTTGTCCTCCATTGAAATAATACGGTACAGCCTGTCAAAGCCGTCCTCCAAAAATTGCTGCTTGGTTGTGCCAACGTATTGTTCAAGATAGGCCTGCTTGGCGGACGCCACTTGTATCAGGCCCGACAGTGTGGCCCAAAACCAGAAAACCGTCTGAAGAATCTGTGACTCGGAGCGGTTGTGGCCAATATCCGTTTCAGCCTGAATGAAGGTGAAAAGCGTTTGGTTAATCTGTTCACCCACGTCAAAAATTTCCCGTTCGACCGGCAGGTGCGTCGCGTTTTCAAAATTCACGTTGATCTCCCCCAGTGCCAGCGTGTAATAAAGCGGGTATTGCGCCTGATAACACACCAGCGTATGACAGATTCTATCGTACTTTTCTTTGGCCGCACCCGGCGCGGAAACTGCCCGGCTCAGACAGCCCTGTAGCAGCCTCATGCTTTTAAGCGCAAGAGTGCCGACAATATCCTCCTTATTTGTAAAGTAGACATATACAGTCGCTTTACTGTAGCCCGCCTCTCTTGCGATATCATCCATCGTCGTACCCTGAAGCCCTTTTTGCCGGAACAGTCGCTCGGCCGCTTCCGCAATATTGTCGCGGTGTGCGCTTTCCGGCTCCTTTTTTCGCCGCCCCATTGCGTATTCCCTCCGCTAGAATTAATTGAACTGATCGTTTAATTAATTCTAGCAAAACATCCGGTTGATGTCAATAAAAAAGCGTATCATAGCCGATTAATTTTAAAAGCAGCCCGGCGTTGACATGCATATTTTTTGCATTACAAGGCTGACACCCAACAAGAAAGGCAACGCAGCAGCGCGGAAAACAGGCCGTCAAAATGGGACGCTTTTAAAGTTAGGCGGTTATCCTATAAAAATGGCAGGGTACAGCGCGTTTCAAGCGCTGTACCCTGCCCTATATAAGATTCGTATAGAAGAAAAAATAGGTGCAAATCAATCGATTTTGCATATTGACCTGTATCTCAGATGCCCGGAAAACCGACGACGAACCGACTGGCAGTCAGAATCTGAAATAAATAAACGGATTAAACGAGCTGCCAATGACACTTAAAATGCTTGCCACCAGCAACACCAGCAGGCATAACCCCTTAAGTATCTGCCGGGGTGTGCGGGGCAGATACCCCACAGCATCTTTAAACGGCTGATCGAGGCGGGTGGTACTGAGTAGAAGCCCGAGCAGCACCACAATAAAATTGCCCTGAATCTCCAGTGCGCGCAGGCTCAGGCGCTCTGTAGAAAAAAAGGTTCCAATGCCGAACAGCCGCAGCAAAAAGCCCCCCACCTCAACGGCGGAATTGCTTTCGTACAGAAAAATAGCCCAGCCGAACATATAGAAAAAGAAGGTGACAGTGCGTGCCCAAAAGCCGGGCAGCCGTGAGAGCAGGCTACCGCTGACATATTTTTCAAGCGCCAGCAGGACGAAATAATACAGTCCCCAGAAGGCATAGTTCCAGTAAGCGCCATGCCACAGGCCGGTCAAAAACCAGACGACGAGCAGGTTAAACAGGTGACGGGGCACACCGACACGGTTACCGCCCATCGGAATATAAACATAATCCCGAAAAAAGGTGGAAAGGGAGATGTGCCATCGCCGCCAGAAGTCGGTAACCGACCGCGCAATATAGGGCTTATTAAAATTCTCAAGAAAGTGAAAGCCGAAAATGCGCCCCAGACCGATAGCCATATCGGAATAAGCCGAAAAGTCAAAATAAATTTGTACGCCGTAGGAGAAAACGCAAATCCACAGCAGCCCCGGCCCGACCAGCGCCTGATTTTGCGCCCGGATGACCCGTACCGCCTCGCCCGCGGGGTTTGCCACCAGCATTTTTTTAGAAAGGCCGATGATAATGCGCTGCATACCTGCCCCGGCGTCCTGTGGCGTCGTTTGCCGGCCGCCAATCTCTTTTTCGACATCGGCATAGCGGACAATCGGCCCGGCAACAAGCTGCGGAAAAAAGAAAATATACAACAGCAGATATGCCCAGTTCTTTTGCAGCGCGACCTGCTTGCGATAAAGGTCGATAATATAAGTCATGACCTGAAAGGTATAAAACGAAATGCCAATCGGCATGGTCAGGCCCAGCGTATGTGGCGGTTGCCCCAGCAGCTGGCCGAAGTTTAGCAGAATAAAGTCCGCATATTTAAACAATAACAGCGGGCCCAGATTGACCAGCAGGCTCAGGACAAAGGCAAAACGGCTGCCGCGCTCAACCGCGTAAGAAAGCAGATAGGTCAGCCCCGCACAGAGCATAATCAGCAGGACGTATAGCGGTTCGCCCCAAGCGTAAAATACCAGAGAAAAAACAAGCAAAATAGCGTTGCGCAAAGCAAGGCGGTTTGCCGGACACAGAAAATAAAGCGTTATCAGCAGCGGGAGAAAGCACAGCAAAAACGTGAGGGTTGTAAAGGTCACGGTGTATCCCCCTCCAGAAAATAGCCGCTCCAGGCGTCCTGCTGGCCCATGAACAGCGCGGCGTCAATATCATATTCTTTCATTATTTGCTGCAGGTCGACCTGCTCTAAAATACGGAAGTTTACGAATACCGTCGTTGAAAAATGCGAAGCCAGCGGCTGGCGCACGGCGCGTGCGAACGAGTCGCCGACAATCAGTAAATTGTATTGCCGGCCGGGAAACTCCAGCCGGATGGGACGGCTTTCAAAGCCGAAATAATTGAGATATTGGTCAAACGCAGGGTCGCGGTTAATTTCATTGGCGTCGTAAGCCTCCTGAAGGCCGATGGACATTTCTTTATCGCCAAAAAAGGTGCGGTGCGCCCCCAGCAGATAGCGGTCAACGACAAAGTCGTCCCTGCCGCTTTCGGGAACAGGCAGTGCGCTTTCGCGTGCGCGGCTGCCGCACCACCTGAGCCCGCCAAAATCCTGCGTGTAGTCGATTGGGCAAGCGGGCCCCAGAGAAAAGTCCTTCGACAGCATATGCAGCAGGTCGGCATAGCCCTTGCGCGCGCCAAGATGGTTCCAGTGGTGGTCGGTTTTATACATCAATCGGGTATATTCAGCAAAATCGGGGAATTTCATTTTATCAAAGCGAATGCTCTTATCCAGGGACTGTTCCAAAAGCTGGCTGTATGAAAAGCGCTCGGTTTGCTCGGACAAATCGAACCAGTCCATGTCCTCTGCACGCGAACAGTAATAGACATAGACCTGCACACCAGCATTCTGCTGCGCGAAACGGTTAATTTCCTCCGCCTTGCGCAGGTAGCCCGCAACCGCAGACGCGTCCTGCCGGTAGGGGAAGCCGGTCAGCCAGTCGGTATTATTCATACGGTAAACCGCGCCCCACGGCGTCAGGCTTTGCCGGTTGCCGGACGGGCGGGCCAGATTTTGCAGACGGTTATAGGCTCTGCGCAGCAGCGCCTGTGTCTGGACGGTGGTTTTCACCGCCGGGTCGTGGATTGAAATCTGATCTTTGAGCGCCTGCTCAAACTGCGTCTGGAAGCTGCCGGTCAGCAGTGTATTCCACCGCAGGGCGGGGAAATTTTGCAGCTGCTCGTTTTCAGAGGTGTTGGGCCGTACCAAGATCGAATATGAAAAAAACAACCCAAATACAAGCAGCGGCAGCGCGCCGATGAGGAGCTTTTTCATTTTCAGCCTCCGGTATAGCTTTGGAACAGACTGATCTGCCCGACCAGAACCACAACGTCAATGTCGTTGTCCTGAATAATCCGGTTCAGATCCAGACTGTTGGTCTGGACATCGTCCAGATAAATGGTGCGGTTAAAATGGCTGGCCAGGAGCTTGCGGAGCGGCCGGCCCTGAGAATCTGAGAGCATCAGCAGGTTGGGGCGTTCGGGCTGGTCAAACTCAAAGCGCACTACGCCGGTCTGCCCACCGTAAAACGAAAACAAATGCTGAAAAGCAGGGTCTCGGTTAATCTGGCCCTGATCGTACTCCTCCTCCATGCCCAGCACAACCTGACGGTCGTCAACGTAGGAGGTAAAGCTGCCATAATCAAATTTATAAGTCTTAAAAATGTCCATTGCCGATTCGGCAATATCGGCGCTGCCCGGATTTTGAACGGTTTGCCCAATTGTGCGCAGGCTGTTATAATCCACTTCTCGCAGCGGCTGCTTCATTGGCGTCATGGGCATATCCCGTGAGAGCAGCTGGTAGATTTCCCGGTAGGCACGGTGAGCGCCTATATGGTTGAGGTGAAAGTCCAGCTTGTAGCCGGTTTCCATATAGTCCCCAAGGCTGCTCAAGGTAAAAGCCCCGCTCGTAATGCCGGAATTGGCCAGCAGGCTTTTAAAATAGGCGGCGTAATCGTAGGCAAAAATGTTCGCTGTGCGGCCGTACCAGTTGCAGTTGGTCGCCCGGTTAATAAAATAAGTGTAAAACTGCACCTGCGGGTTTTGCTGGCTTAATAATTTAAGGCTGTTGGCACGGTTGGTCATTGCGGTCTTAATGTTATCGCTTTCTTCATCTGGCTTTGAGATGAGATAGTCGGTATCGTTTAAACGATAAAGCTGCTGTGCGCCGTAGGTGACCGGTGTCAGCGCGACCTCGGTAATTCGGTAGTCATTGTTCAGAAAAGTTCCCGGCTCCGACTGCTTGTAGGCGGGCGGCCAATAGGCCGGCGTACCGGTTCCGCGCAGCAGGGGGTCTTCAATGCTCAGATAAGCCTCTGTCGCGCTCACAGTTCTGGGCGGCAGCGACGAAGATGTATCAGTCAGCGTCGACCGTTTTTTTACCACCCCGCAGGCAGACAGAACCAGTATTACCGCAAGGGCGAGCACAAGTGCCGATAATTTCCGGTGTTTTGGCATAGAAGAACATCCTCTCCGGCAATTTACACGTCATTTTATTCGACGGGACGTCATTATTGTAGGCGGCGCGGGGTCAGCATAGCCCCGACTCAGTAATATAGGCGGCCAAAATATCGGGCTGGTATTTGTTGTCAGCCTCAAACAGCGTTCTAAAATCGCTAAGTGCTATCAGCATCACGCCGTTTTCAGTCAGCTTTGCGGGCGCAGCCAGATTAACGGTAGCGCCGTTGACGACGGCCTTGCCGTCCTTGTCAGTCAGCACAATGGTGTTGCCTTTTTCGGTATCGGTCAGCGTCAGGCTGTCTGCCTGCGGCTGGAGCGCAATATTGCGGCTGAAGGCTTCGCATATCTCGGCCACCGGCACCAGCACCGTCTCGCCCTCCAGCACCGGCGGCTGTGTCAGCACCAGGCGGTTGCCGTTGAGATACAGCTTAATTTCGGTCTGCTGCAACGCCGACTCGGCAGCGTCGCTTTGGCTGCTCTGTTGCGCCGCCCCGGACGCTGGGGACGACGCCGGAGATGAAGCGGACGGCGGCTCAAGGACAACCTTTTGTGTCTTGTTGCCGCAGCCGGCCAGCAGCAGAATAATGCAAACCAGCAAAATATTTTTATTCGGTCTTTTCATGACGAACCTCCCTAAGGCTTAAGTGGCGTATTGGCATAACGCTAAACGTCGTACTCAAGCTTTTTCTTGGCCTCTTCCAACAGCTGAAAGGGCGTGTCGGTTATTTCGGAGAAGCGGGCAGCGCCCGAGCGCATTTCCAAAATAATCTGATGCTTGCCCGAGGCAGTGGCTAAATCCAGCTTTTCAAGCCTTTTAAGCACGCGGTCAACCACAATGTGGGTCGATTCCAAATCGGTAAAAAGCATGGTGCCCCACAAAAAGGGGTTGTTGTCCAGCATATAAAGCGCATCCTCCTGGCGCAGCGACTGCAATATTTCCCTGGAAATTTGCCTGACCAGCTGCGTCAGTCCGTTTTGGCCCAGCATCTGCGTCAGCTCGCGCTGATAGCGGAATTGCCAGACGACTACGACGAGGCTCATTTGATAGCGGCGCGAAATGTTCATATACACGCCGCATTCGCGTTCAAAGCTCCGGATGTTTTTCAGTTCGGTTTCAGGGTCCACGCCTGACAGGCGTACCAGCTGCTCGCGCATCTGCTCGTTTTGTTTTTCGGCCTGCTTGGTGCGGCCCGAGAACAGATGAACAGCGACGGTCAGGCAGGGGCTCCAGACAATCCAGAAATAGATATCGGTCGAGATGGAAAGGCCCCGGTAGGCTGCGTAAACAATAACGTAGGTTGCATAGCTGAAGATCATGACAATATTAAGCACCAGCCCGATTGGCAGCGTGGAAAAATAGGTGACAATGGCGGTTGTCAGTACAGCCGCCAGAATAATCATGTTTTTTTGAAAGCTGTCCGGCGTGCCGGATATAAACAAAATGCAGACAAACAGAAGCAGCAGCATGAAAAGGAACGCCAGATCGGCGATCAAAAAATTTCGGTTTTGTTTCATGTTTGCCCCTTCTTTCCGTATTTTCTGATAAGCATGACCGCAGATACCACAATAAGCAGCAGCGCAAGGCCAACGGCAAGCACCAGCGCATGAATATCTCCGCGGGAGGTCAGTTGTTCAATCAGAGATTCGCGCTTGGCGTTATCCTCCTTAAACCTGAAGGGGAAAACATCGACACCGTCAGCGACATAGCCGTCTCCGTAAAGCTGCCAGAGGTTATCGGTCAGGCCGATATAGGAGACGCCGCGCAGCATAGCGTCGTCGCTGACGCCGGTCACCACCATCAGCGCGCGCTTTTGCTCGCTGTAGGGCGAATTAAGCAACTGCACGGTGCCCAGAACGGCGCCATAGTTGGGGTCTATCGTCAGCTTTTCGTTCGAGCGAATGGTCGTTCCCTGCGGGCTGAACTGGAAGAACATCATGTTGTTGATCTGCTGAACAATCAGGTTTTTTTCCAGCCGGCCGATCGCGATGACGTTCGACGTCTTGAGGTCGCCGATATCGGACATAAAGGTTACCCGCAGCGCGCCGGTATTATCCTTTAAAAACTGGCCAAAGGTCAGCATAATCTGCCGCAGCGCCTCCAAATCGGCCGCGCCGGCGGAATCGGGAAGCACAGCCACAACGTTGTTAAAACGGCCGTCCTTTAAAAACGGGCCGGGATATCCTTCAAATAGAATGCCCTCAAAATCGACCGGTATTATTTTAAGCATGCTTTCGCTTGTCACATAGGCCCAGGGCTGCTGTGCCTGATTAAGCGTACACCATGCGTCCTGCATTTCAAGGTCAAAGGAGACCCGCACCGAAAAATTGCCGTTCACACGCAGGTCTGCGGGAATATCCAGCCGGACAGTGTCCCCCTGAGCGCTATCCTTTTCCAGCTTTTTGCTGCCGATAGGCTGGTCGTTGACGTAGACGGTGACCAGCGAACGGTTAAAGTCCAGATTTTCGGAATACCGCATCGAGAGACTGACCTGGCTGGAGGTGGAAAGCACGCGGTTGGCGGGCAAATCCAGATAATACGAGATGCTCTGGCGGAACAGTCCGTCCACATAGCTGCCCGCCTCGGTCAGCTGGCGGTATTGCGCAAGCTCGGCTCTGGGCATCAGCATATCTTCGTCCGCGGTTACCCGCCGCCATAGCGTGCGTGCCTGTGCCATATAGCCGGCATTGCCCAGAAGGGTGCCGGCATTGCGCAGCGCATTGTCATTATTGCCGGTAACCAGCAGCAGATTGCTGCCCTCGTCACTTTTTAACAGCACCATGACCGCATCCTGCTGTGCCGTCTGGCGCTGCTCGTCGGTCAACTGCCCGGTAAGGGTTGTGGACAGGGCGTCGTACCGGCTGATATACAGCTGGTATTTGCCTGAAAATAGTGTTTTCTCGTCCGAGAAAGTTTTAAATCCGACGTTTTCGTATGCCATTTTTGCCTGACCCGACAGCCCGGCCAGTGCCAGCGCAGCCGCAGTTAGCTCGGCTTCGGTGGCGTTGTCACGCACAAGCACGGTGCTTTGCCGGTTTTCAAGCGCGTCAATGCTGGCAAACTGCCCATAGAAGTCCGCCAGCGTGTTACAGGGCACTGTGGGGTAATAGCGAATTGAGACGGTGGAATCACCAAAAATCTCAAGCCAGTTGGCAAGCGACACATCGTCGACACAAGGTAGCCTGTCCTGCGTCCGGATGTAAGCCTCAATGGTCAGCTCGTTTTGCCCCGCCTTGATCTGGTCAATCGGAAGCGGGATAGACAGCTCCTGTGTTGTGCCGTTTATACCGGGGGTTGGACGTACGGAATAGAACACGGTGTTATTAAGCGTAAAGGTCAGGCTTGAAACGGTGTTATCCGCCAGCTGAGATACATCGTAACGCAGCGTCAGTGTCGCGCTGCGGATGTCCCACTCGCCTGCCTGAAAATATCGGATTGCCTGAGAAAAAAGCCCGGTCAGGCTTTGATCGTTTCCAAAAGACTCCTCATGAAGGTAGGGCATATTGCCCCCGGTCAAATCGGTTTCGGCCAATACGTCGGGTGTTTGCGGGCCTGCCGCCGGCTCGGGCTCGGCTGCGCCGACAGATAACAGACCGCCGAGCTGGCTCAATAAAAAAACAAACAACAGAGCAGCGGCCCAGCTTCTTCTTTTCATGTTCAAGCAATGTCCTCCATTATTTAAAGCGTTCGGTTTTATACCAGGTGGTTTCTTTGCGCAGCACGAGGTCTTTTATATATTGTATCAGGCCGTAGACTGCAACCACCATCCACATTTTGGCGTAGGTAAAATACATCAGCCCGATAATTACGATGTTTGCCGCATGCATTTCGCCCTTTTCGGTTGTAACCGTCACATACGTTCCCAGAACAAACATAACGATGGCAAGCGCCCAAAGCAGATTGCTAAAACCGGCCAGCGTCATATGCGCCCAGCCGCTGGCATGGAGCAGAAAAACGCTGTCTGAAATGACCAGAGAGGTCAGCAGTAAAAAATAAATCGATAAAAAATACAGAATATCAAAGCGAACCTGTCCCGCTTTCCGGTCAAAGAGCATCGGCAAATTTTTAATCAGCACATATATATTGCCCTTGACCCAGCGGGTTCGCTGCCGGAACCAGACCTTCATGGTCTGCGGCTCCTGTTCCCAGGTGACGGCCTGGGGCAGAAATTTAATGCGGTAACCCATCCGATAGATGCGAAAGCTTATTTCGGTATCCTCGGCGATGGCGTGGATGTCCCATCCGCCCATCTGTTCCAGAATGCTGCGCCTTACAATAAAGTTGGTGCCCGGTATTGTGCACAGCTTCATCAGCTTCCACCGGCCGGCCTGCGCCATCCATTGGAACGAAAGCGTTTCAATGTTGATAAAGCGGGTGAGCAGCGTCGCATTTTTGTTACGGGTACGGAATTTGCCAATGACAGCGCCAAGCGTGCTGTCGGCGCAAATTTCAGATACCAGCAGCCGCAGCGCATTGGGTTCGGGCGTGTTGTCCGCGTCGTAAATGACAATATACTCGCCGGTGCAGTGCGCAAAGCCGATGTTAAGCGCATTCGACTTGCCCTTGCCGCCGGTGACACGGTCGGTATTAATGACCTTGAGGTTGCGCCCGGGGTGCTTTTGCTGAATTTGAGCAAGCAGCTGCGCGCTGTCGTCGGAGGAATTATCGTTGATGACAATAATTTCGTACCGGTTCTGCGGGTAATTAAACGCCAGCAGCGACAGCACCGTCTGCACAATGACAATGCCCTCGTTATGCGCCGGAACCATAATCGACACCATCGGGAAGCGGTCCGGCACCGGTGGCGTATAGCCGGTGGATTCAAGATAATACATGTAGCCGCCTACAATCAGCAGGACGTTGATCAGCAGCAGCGACCATATGCAGCAAAGGGAAGCCAGCATCAGGATGTCAATAGTATTCACAGTTTACGCCCTCACGATTTCCTGTAAAACATTTGCCGGTAAAGTCTGCGCCCCAGCGCGATAAGAACCAGAAAAACAACAACGCTGGCGCCTACTATCATGAGCAGGATGCGGTTTGCGCCCGAGAAAAATCCCCCTAAAGAGGCTAACACACTCTTTCGGTAGACATAGGATGTCTCAATGGCCTTTTCTTCGTATTGTGGCGCCTCCAGCTGCGGGAATTCGGATTTATAATCTGAAAGCGAGAGCCACGCATCGTCAAGCTGCTGCATGGCGGCAGAAAGCGCCTTTTCATCCGTGAACAGCGGGATGCGGAGCATGGTGTCAATCGGCAGACTGCCGAAGTTGAGCCGGGTGTGAGCGATGCTTTGCAGGTCCTCCAGCGTAAGGCCAAGCCCGGGGCTGTCCAACTCATACAGCGCAAGGCCTTCTTCAGACAAGGCGGACCTGGCCCGGGCAAGCTTGTCGGAAAGCGGCTCGCGCTCCGACTCATACTGGCGCACGAGCGGGTCGTGCAAAACAATGGCGCCGCCTTTTGACTGCACATAGCGCAATGCCTGTGTAAAGCGCTTAAAAGCGGGGTAGTCCAAATTGTCGTAGACCGGCATGACCCTGACGATAAAGGGCATGCCGCTTTGCGCAAAGCGATCGGCGGTTGTGCGCAGCATTTCCAGGTCGGAAAAAGGATATATCTCGTCCAACAGCGCATACATTTGGCCTGTGGCCGAAGCCATGCCCCCAAAATATTGCCGCAGAAGGCCGCCAAGCATAATATAGCTCAGCCCCTCCGGCTCATACCAGGGAACATAGGCGGTGTTTGCAAAAATGACCGCAAAGGGGAAGCTGTCTCCTGAATTAAGCACAATATGGCCATAAGGCTGGCCGTATGCCGGCTGCTGTGCCAGAGTGGCTTTGGCGACAAACTGGTACTGGCTGTGGTCATCCAGCTGCAGCGTTGCGCCAAAATTTTCAAGCGTGAGCGTCGACGCGCCGTCTACCGGCCCGGCGTCGGGGCCCAGACAGACCGTTGGTATTCCGGCGGCTGTGGCGTCAAGATAGGGCCGGTTTATTG
>JAEWYJ010000350.1 GCA_023395695.1 Bacillota bacterium
CGCTTGGATTCGCGCCGTCCGGCGCGCCGCCGCTTATGCGGCGGGGGCCTGAAAGGCCCAAATCCAAGCGCCTCAACCTATGGCCTTTTTTACGGTTGCCCCAAGATGCAAGCTATGCTGCCTAACATAAATTAATCAAAGCGGTTTGCCCAATGCGTTATATAACGCCCCTTCCGGCACGGCGGCGCGATCAAAGCGCCGCCGTGCGTCACAGAGGCCGCACAACCTGATTGGCGCGAATAATCTCGTAGCAAGTCTGGATGAGCGCCCGCTAACGGTGCGTGGGAAGCCGACACCCTCACGCGGGGCATACAATCACCAAACCCGTATGCTTTAAGCCCCTTGAGGGGTTGGGGGTGATGCCCTCTGCCCGGCGGGGTAGGAGGTTGGGGGTGGGGGCCGTCCCTGCGTGTCAGCGCAATAAAAACGCTGCCGCTTTAATGCGATTGCCAAAACGTATGACTTTTAAGGCTTTATTAAAAAGGTAAGATTTGGTGTCAAGTTTTTGGAAAGGGTCTTTTTTCTTGGGTTAATCCACATAGATAATCCAGAGATACATCATAGTATTTGGCCAGTGTTATTAAGTGTTGCAGCGGCAAAGTTCTTTCGCCCGTTTCATACCTTGAGTATACTTTTTGTGTTGTATTTAATAGCTCTGCAATTTGTGTTTGATTCATATCGTTATCTTCGCGTAAATCACGTATTCTTAATTTTTCCATACTGCAAATCTCCTTTAGTCTTTTAAAATTATTTAATCTTAATTCCGTTTGGGGGTATTGATTTTACCCCCAATTGAGACTATAATTATTGTGACAGTAAAGAGAGCAAAGTATTTGAGACAGAAAGGACGATTTTATAATATGAGAAGTATTTTACAGGGCCTATATACCGGCAATATTATCCCGTGGGAACGCCGCAACCCGCACAGCGAACAGCAGCGCGCACTGCTGCATAAAATCGAGGACGAGGAGCGCTATTTCATGTCGAAAATGTCACTTGACGATTGCCGGCGGTTTCAGGAGCTATCCCACCTGCATATAGAACTTTCCAGCGCCGGAGAGGATAGCCTGTTCTCCTATGCCTTTACATTGGGCATGCTGCTGACATTGGAAGTGACAAACAGCGCGCAGAGCGTTTTCAACCACTGAAAAACAATCGACAAGGGGCGGCGCCGTTTGGCATCGCCCCTTGTCTAAACAAATTTTATCATTTACGAAAGATCGTCTTCCGAATCCTAAACAGGTAAAGTGCTGTGATATTCCGTAGCGCCAGCTCATAAACAGGGAAGCACAGATTGCCTACCGCCGGCAGCAGCCAGCCAAATCCGCCGGTCAGCTCATCCATCAGGTAATAGAGCCCAAACAAATAAATAACGACAAAATAGCCCGCAAGAATTGATGCATTAAAAACCGTCAGCTTAATCAGCATGCGCAGCAGCCTGAACTTCATGCGGTCGAGCTTGAATTTTAAAATAGGGTAATAACCAAAAAAAGCGATGAACATGAGCGCGGCTTCGCGGTCCGGCACCATAAGCAGCGAGAGCAGCGCAACAGCGGCATAGGTAATGCCCGCCACCGGCAGCCCCAGCTCCAATGCAATTGGAATCAGCGCAATACCGGCCAGCGCCGGTGCGGCATAGGTGGCGAAGGGCACGAGCACCGTTCCCAGCATCATCACGAGGCAGAGTGCGGCGCTTAATCCCCCAAGGGCCACCTGTGTACTACTTTTGCGAGACACGGCAGCTACCCCTCTCTAGAAGCAATAACAGCGGCAGCAGGTGTTGCAAAGACAGTTGGCGCAAATAAGCGTCGAGCACAGGCTGCAAGGGTCGCATGAGGAATAAGAATAGCCCCCGTTATAGCCATACTGTCGCTGCGCGCTGATCCGCTCATAGGCGGTACGGTATTCATAGTTTTGCGGGTCCATCGTGACGGCCCGTTGCAAATAGGTCATGGCATCCTCTAAAAAGCCACGCGCCAGCAGCACATTGCCCTTTAAAAAGTTCCATTCTGCGTCGCGCGAGGCGGCGGGCGTGCCGTCCAAAAGCTGCTCGGCGTCAAAGATGCGCCCTGCGTTAATCAGACGGCGGATATCCGAAAACTGGCCGCTGCCCGAATGGTTCTGGTAGCTGCCGCCATAGGGCTGCGACTGGGGCTGCCCGTAAAAGCCGCCCTGCGCCGAAGCGTTTTTGCGCCGTTCCTGAATTACGTCATAAGCCGAATTGATCTCCGACATTTTTTCAGAGGCCAAATCAGCCAGCGGGCTGCCTGCGTAATTATCGGGGTGATATTTTTTGGCCAGTGCGCGGTAGGCCTGTTTTAGTTCCTCGTCGGTCGCAGAAGGGGACACGCCCAGCACCTGATATGGATCATTCATAGGTTATTTCCCCTTTCAAGCAAACGTTGGGCTGTCGCGGGCAGGCCGAGAAAAATAATATTATCAAGAATTTCTTTAAAATAGCGGGGCGAGAGCAGCGCATATGCGTTTGCCGCCTCAGCCATGGTCAGTCGCAGCATGGCGGCGTGCTCGGTTCTGTCGGGCCGCGCTTTAAGCGGATTAAACCGGCTGTGCCGGATATCGCCCTCCAGATCGTCTATAGCGTCGCACAGGTAGATAAACCGCCCCAGCATATACCCCAGACGCTTTAAAATGCGCTGGTTGGCAGGTGCGTCGCTAATCATGCCGAGTATTTCGGAAAGCGCTGCGGCGGTCGGGTCGCACGACATGTCCACCGTTGCGGCGTCGCCCAGCGCTTCCACCCGCTGCTGCGACAGTGTCATTTCATGCGCACGCTCGGCGGCGGCGGGCTGAGAGGCTCCGGCGCGCTTTGCGGCGCTGTGTGAGAAGGGCAGCAGCATATGCCAGCCCAAAGATGCCAAAAAACCGGAATCCGCCGCATTATCGACGCATTTCTCATGCAATAAAAGTATAGCCATTTCGCAGGAAAATTCAACGGCGGAGGAATATTCCAGATGAGGGCGTTTCTTGATGGGGTTCAGCGGACAATGCTGGGGCGAAAAAGCCGGGGCATCGTCGCCCAGCGCGGCATAAAGCATGGCAATAAACGTAAAGTCATAGCTGAGTGTCAGGCGCGCCGCCGGGCCAAAGCGTTTTGAAAGTCCGCGGCATACACCGCAATAAACCGCTTTATAGGTATCCAGCTCACAGACCTTCAACTGAGGCTCCAGTGGCTTGATATAACCGAACAAAGCGTTTCCCCCAATCGACCCGTCAATTTAACATACTAATTCTACTGCAAACCCCGATGTATGTCATGAAGAATTTATGAATTTGCCGCCGATTCTAAAAGAATTCTTTGTGTTTAACGGATGTATATTTTAAAAATAGCGGATGAAATTATTAAAAACCCTACAAATATTTTTAATTTGGGGCGTCTCCGCCGGACGGTGTATTCGAATTTTCTCAAAAAAGAGCACCGCATGCCGGTATTTAAGACATGCGGTGTTTCCTTGTTTTAAGCCGCGGAAGCCATGAGATTCAGCATGGCCAGCGCCAGTGCATCGGCGGTTTTGTGGATTTCGGTCAGATCGCAAACCTTTTTCAGCTCGGACGGATTGGGCATGAAGCCAATCTCGCACAGAATGCTCGGGGCGTAGCGCATGCGGGTTACGGTGTAATAGCTCCAGTCGGAGAAGCGGTAGTCGCGCGCGTACACGTTATCGGCAATATTCCGCGCTGCCACCTCGGCAAAATCACGGCTGAACGGTTCGTAATAATAGGCTTCGACGCCGCTGTGCAGGTTTGCGTCCTGAGATTCGGCCACGCTGTTGTGGTGCATCGACATAAAAAAGTCAGGCAGCGTGTTTTGTGCTGTCTCCATGCGGTCGTAAAGCGTCAGCGTGGTGTCATTGTCGGTGCGGGTCATGACCACCGTGGCGCCAAGCTGCTCCAGACGCATTCTGAGCATCTGCGCATTGGCAAGGTTTACGTCCCGCTCATAGGGGCCCGATGCGCCCAGCACAGAGGGTGCGCCGGTATCGGTACCGCCGTGTCCGGGGTCGAGCACAACAACAACGCCGGCCATCGGCTTGCCCGGCGTATTTGAGAGCGCCGGCGCACGCTTAGCGTAAAGCACGGCGTCCTTGTTCTGGTTGAGAATATCAATGCCCCAAACCTTTTTGGCGTCTCGTGGGGTCAGGGTGCAGGTCAGGGCGTTGCCGTCGTTTGACCATTGAATTTTTGAGAATAATTCGCTTTGTGCAGGCAGCGTGTCAAGATTGACCGTCGCGTTGGCCCGGTGCAGCGTGATGGTGCAGCGGCCGTCCTCTTCATCGGCGAAGGTGTACGCAACGCCGCCCAGCCCGGCCAGAATAAACTGCTCGGCGCGGTCGTTGTGCTGCTCGGAAACGCCGGTCAGCACCGGCGGCGTGACGACGCTTTTATCCACCACCTCGACCGTGGCTTTTTTAATATAGCCGCCCGACGCAAGCTGGTAATATTCGCTCAGCTGGTCGGTAATTTCTTCGATTACACCGGCCTTGTAGACCGATTTGTAATTGCCCTCGGCGACCGAGCTGTCAGGGAAGACCGAGGCCACAAATTCGGTCACGCGGATATAAGCGGTTGCGCCGTGCCCCAGCAAATAGACACCGCCGCCCGAAACGGCCGTTTCTCCGTCTGCTATTTCGTAGGTGATCGGCCCCAGATCTTTAACTGCGTTATCTCCCGCACCGGTCAGGGCCATTTTACCCGAAAAAACGGCGGGTACATCGGGGGCGACGACGACGTTTTGCTTGAGTGTGACGGTTTGGCCGTCCAGCGTAGCCGTTACGGTTTTCCCGGCAGGCGCCACGCAGCTAATCAAAAATTCCACGCCGTTATAGGCCAGCAGCGAGCTTCGGGGCGTCATAGCCGTCACGTTGACCGTTGTTGCGGCCGGGCCGCTGCCGTCCGGGCGGGTGATAGTAACGGTCTGGCTTGTATCGCCTTGCCGCAGTGTAAAGGTGTTGCTGCCGTATTCCAGCGGTGTCAAAACGGCGAAGAGGCCGTCGTCCCCGCGCGCTACCGTCTGCCCGTTCAGCGTCAGCGGCTGCGCGGGGTCAGAGGTGCCGGTAATACAGTAGTTTGCCATATCAACAGTGGTGGCGTTTGTCGGTCGGGTGACCGAAAGGCCCTGCTGCGGCGCGTAGTTGAGCGCCGCAGGCTGATAGGCGTTTTCGGTCGCCGCGCAGGCCAGCAGGTCGCCCGCAAAATCGGCGCGGCTTCTTGCGGCGCTGTAAGGGGTTATAACCCGTGCGGCAACACCGTTTTGCACCGCCTCAAACGCCTGTGCCGAAAGCTGTACAGCAGACAGGCTGTCGTTTCTAAGATCAAATACAGCGGTCAGCTTATCGCCCGCGGCCTGCTGCCATGCCGCCAGACGGTCGGCGTAGCCGTTGCCGGCAGGCGTTGCCTCGGCTTCAATGGCGGGCAGTACAAGGTCGCAAAGGGCAAGAGCTGACGAAAAATCCTCCTCCAGCGCAGCGTCGGGCAGCATCAGGCCCAGCCGGGTGCGACCGCCGATTGCGTCACGGCAGCCTTGCATCAGCCCGGTGACGGCATTTTGCAGCCCGTCGGTGGCATGGGCATTTTCCAGAATAATGCCGCTGAGGTTGTAACGCTTGGCCATGGCGGCCAGATCCTTGGCGTTGAGCTGTACCGTTTGTGCACTGTTGGGATTCAGCAGATGACTGTCTCCGATTGTGGATATCAAGGTATTGTCTTTTGCTGCGGGATGCTTTTTTGCGAGCTGTGTCAGATCGCCCCCCAGCGAATAAGGGTCGACAACGGCGTAGACGGAAAGCCCCTTCTTTTTGGCGGCCTTTATCATCTCACCCAAAGGATCAAAAAGCGTAAAAGCACCCTGATTTTTTAAAAAGAACTGACTTTTGGGAAAGACGGCGGATTTGTAAAGTGCTTCGCCTGAACTGCGTACCTCAAATAAAATGGCGTTGTAACCGGCCTCCTGGGCGTATTGGGTAATCGCGTCCAGCTCCTGTCGCATGGCCTTGGCCGAAAGCTGAGGTCTGGAGGGAAAATCGGCGTTGCCGTTCGACTGAACCAGCAGGCCGTTTAGCGGCGACCCGGTAGAAGCG
>JAEWYJ010000040.1 GCA_023395695.1 Bacillota bacterium
CATTATTTTGTCAATTTGAGTGCTTTCAGACCGAGTTTCGCCGTGTTTTTTTATCCGCTTCACGACCTGGCCGGACTAGCGGGCGCAAGTTTAAAAACAGGGGCGCACTTTGGTTTGCAGCGTCGCCGCTCTGGGCTGCCGAGTGTATATTGGCTTGACTGCGGGCAAAATTATATGGTAAAGTTTAAATGACAATAGCCGGTGAACCTTCATAAGCAATTAAATACGTTTGGTATTATATTTTACTTCTATTGCAATTGCATCCAAATTTGCGCTGTTTATTATGCGCACCCGGTTGACGATATTAAAGGAGGACACACATGAACAGATTTTCCAAGCTGTCTGAAAAATTGGTGGGTCTCACCGCGGCCGTCACACGCTACCCTGTTGCAGCGGCCTTTTTGCTGCTGGCTACCGCCGTAAACGCTTACACACTGATTGCCGATAAAAACTACGAAAACGCCTGGATGGCTTGCATTGTGGGCGCAGCGCTGTCCGTCGTGCTGCAGGCCGCCCATGAGCATTTCGGAAAAAAGCCGTTTGCCCGTTGGCTGCTGTCCGCTGCCGGCATTATAGCGGCCGGCGTATATTATCTTCTGATTCGCGCCGAACCGGCTTACAGCACTGAAAACACGGCACGAACCACCGTCCTGATGTTTGCACTGATGTTCGCCTATATGCTAATGCCCGCCATAAAAAGCCGTATCAGCTTTAACGAAAGCTTTATGGCCGTCTTCAAGGCCCTGTTTCAATCCTTTTTCTATGCCGCAGTCTTTTTTATAGGATGTAGCCTGATTATTGCGGCGTTTGATACGCTGATATCTCCCGTAGGCTCCGACGCCTATCTGCATATGGCAAACGTGGTATTTGTGCTTCTGGCGCCGGTGCTGTTGCTGTCGCTTATTCCGGTTTATCCGGGCCGGCGTAGTCCGGGCAAAGGCACAGCGCCCGAAGGCTTTTTACACGAAGAAGCTATTGCCCGTGCGGTGTATTGCCCTAAATTTTTAGAGATTTTAATTTCTTACATCATTATTCCGCTGGCGGCAATTTTCACCGTCATTCTTGTGCTTTATATTTTTTTAAATATCGGCGGCGATTTTTGGCGTAACAACCTGCTGGAGCCGCTGTTAATTTCTTATGCGATTAGCATTATGCTTATTTTGTTTCTTGCCGCCCGGCTGTCAAACCGCGTGGCGGTCTTGTTTTGTAAAATTTTCCCGAAGGTGCTGGTTCCCGTGGTGGTGTTCCAGCTTATTGCCTCAACCTTTATCCTGCGCGATACCGGTGTGACTCACGCGCGTTATTTCGTAATAATTTTCGGTATTTTCGCCGCCTGCGCCGGAGTGCTGCTGAGCATTGACCCGCTGCGCAGGAGCGGCAGCGCGGCGGCCTTGCTCATTACGTTTTCAATCGTAGCGGTTACACCGCCGGTCGACGCCTTTACCGTCAGCCGGGTAAGCCAGCGCCAACGTTTGGAAACAGTGCTCAACCAAAACGACATGCTGCAAAACAACACGCTTATCCCGGCTGCGGATATTTCCGAAGCCGATGAGGAAGCCATTGCTTCCTCCCTCGAATATCTGTACCGAATGAACGCCATCGGTAAGTTGGCATGGCTGCCGGCACAGTTTGATTATTATGCCGATTTTGAAAACGCGTTTGGCTTTAGCCGGTATGGCACGCCGGGCAAAACAGGCCGGTATATCTATGTGCAGGCACCGTCGGGCTTACCCGCTGACATTGCCGGCTATGAGATTCTTACCACCGCCTCGGTTAACGCCAATGTTTCGGTCAACGCGACAATCTGTGAATTTGATAAAGGCGGCAACACTTATATATTGCTTGAAACTTCTCGCGGAGGCCGTGCGCATCTTATCCTGTCGGAGAAGGGCGGCGAGGAGCTGATTAGCTTTGACACTGACGAAATCTTTGCCCGATACAGTGAATTTGACGACGAGCCATTGCCGCTCTCGGCGCAGCAGGCGATCTTTGCCGTTGAAAATGACCGCGCAAAGCTGATGCTATTCATCCAGCACGCAACAGTTAATACCGATTCAGCTAACTATAATCGCGCCGACTTCTATGTGATGATGGCTGTAAAATAGCTGTGTGCAATTCGCGCGCATATAATAAAAATCGCCGCCAAAGCCTGCGTTTATCGGGCTTTGGCGGCTTTTTGTCTGAAGCTGATAATTTTATTACCGGGGCGGCGCTAGCGTATCAGGCGACAATCTGCAACAGAGGCAAAACAGCTGTCAGAATGAATGCCTCGTCAAGTATACGTTCTATCCCAATACTATCTCAGCTGTTTTGAATTGTGACCTTTGTCACTTTTTGGAGCCTCTCTGTTTTGCCCGATATTTCAGCCGGCGGCAATGCATTTTTAACCACATACCTTAACTGAGGCGTAAATATAAATATAGGGGTATTGCCCGACTCGTCGCTGAGAACCAGAATACCCGGCTCGTTCATATATACCCCTCCCTCGCCGGTCGTGTTTGTGGCAGCGCCAAAAGAAATCTGGTCCCCTAACGACAACGATGACTGCACAGCAAGAATATAGTCTGTGTCGCAGCCCGGCGAATACGGGTCGGGTGGCGGCAGATAGGCAATACCGGGGTTATATACCGAATCCGCACCAAGATATAGTGCGGCAATTCTGTTTAAAGCCACATATCCGTAATTCGAGCCGTTTTGTATAATCAACAGCCCCGGGCCATTTCCCCCGGGAGCCGCATATACCGATACAGCTGCGCCCGACAGCGTGGCCAACTGATCCACAAAAATGGTCATCACGGTGCCGGGATATAGTACCGCTATCTGCTCAAGTAAATTAGCCAGCTGCCTGATAGCAAAGCATTGCGTGGTGTCAGCCATGGTGGCCGCTGCGCCCGTTTCCCCCTGCGGTCCGGTCGGCCCGGTTGTGCCGTCTGCACCGGGAACGCCCTGCGGCCCGGTCGGGCCGGTGGGGCCGTCTGCACCGGGAATACCCTGCGGCCCGGTTGGCCCAATTGCGCCGTCTGCCCCGGGAATACCCTGCGGCCCGGTCGGCCCAATTGCGCCGTCTGCTCCGGGAACGCCCTGCGGCCCGGTTGGCCCGATTGCGCCGTCAGCCCCCGGAACGCCCTGCGGCCCGGTTGGCCCGGTTGCGCCGTCTGCACCGGAAACGCCCTGCGGCCCGGTCGGGCCGGTGGGGCCGGGTTCACCGTTTGCATTGTCCTGAGTAACGACCAAGGCACCCTGTAAAGGAACCTGGCCTGCTAAATATATTTTCCCCGTGCTGATGTTCATTAAGGACAATGTAACAGGGGCATCTGACACACTAATTATTCCTACACCATATACTTCGCCGGCTCTTGTCGGAGAATTACCCTCCAGTAAAACCCCTTGTGAAGACGACAATGCAAAAACCACCCCCGTTACAGAGTCGGAGGATTGTGTGGCCATCCACCAGTTCACAATATATCTTCCGGCTTCCGTAATGGTAATATCGGCAGTAGCTGTGCTGTAGGCAAGGCTGCCGGAAAGATATTCAATTATATTAAAAAACACTTTGTCGCCCATATTTATTGGCGCGGTAGAACTTAACGTTATTTGAAGTGCATTTTGTCCCATTTAGAATCATTCCTCTGTCGGATTTTGGCCTTCGAAGAGATTATTTTATTATATCATATGCGTAAGAGGCTTTTATGCAACTGGGTGCAAGGCTGCTCGCAACCCGCATACTCACTTATTTCTTTCAGGCCAATGTTGGATTAAAGGCACCTGAAAAATCCGCCGCCCTAGGGATGTGAGCCCTATTCCGCCAGCAGGCGGCCCTCCCTTTGCCGCCTGACTTTATTTGGCCCGGCATTATACTGATGCGGCCGGTAATTCAAACAGGTCTTATCTAAAGCCAAATTTATTTAAATACCCGCCTTTGCTATGCGCGAGCCAAAGTTTTTAGCCCCCGGCCGGGGTTAACCCCGCGCTGTGTCGCTTCATAAGATATATTGATCTCTTTGAGGAGGAGCAAGCGCCATGCAGAAGGATTCCGGCACCGCCTTAAGCGTTACCTGCGATATTGTCGGCGGCTTTTTTGAAATGTTTATAGTTGAGCTGTCCGACGAAAACAACACCCCCGTGTCGCAGTGCCGCTGCCGCGCCAACTCTGCGGCAAAATTCTCCGTCAATACTCAGGGAGCATATATGATTACCGTCAGCCCCTGTCGGACAACGGGCCGCATCAGCCCCACGGGCGCTTCAAGGTGGGTAACGCTGGGCCCCGCTTGCTGCAGCATCCAGTTTTTCAGGTTCTGCCATGTGACTCAGCATCCGCCGCAGCTTGTTCACACCCGCTTTAGTCTGACAGACGCATATTACCCCAATCTTCCTATTAACGAAGGAGAGTTAAAGCTATGGCAGAATATATTGTAACTATTACCAATGGCGCCGGCAGCGAACTTTTGCCGGCCGGTAACTATAACGTCGCAGCTTCGGTTCCGGGATATGACGGTCTGCTTGACCCTTCCACCTTTGAGGCTACAGCGCTGGAGGGTGCCCAGGCCTTTACGTTGGCGGCAACCGGCACGCTGACGCTGACCGTCAACGAGACGGGCGCTTCGGGTGGTACGCCGATCACCGACGGTACCTTTATCCGCTGCAGTCAGGACGGCCTGACCGAATACGGCGCTGCCAAGGATGTGGACGGCAGCGGTATTTGCATTTTTGACCACGTGCCGTTTGGCGAAAGCGAATCGCCGTATACCTTTTATATCAAACAGCTCACCTCCGACAAGACGCATAATGTTCACACCGGCGTTATTGCTGTTGAAATGCAGGCTTCTACGCAGGAAGAATATGTGCAAAATACGCTGGCTGCAGAGCAGTCCTTTACGTTTGCCGACGCCAACTACAGCGGCCTGACCCTCAGCGGCACGCTGACCTTTACCGGCCCGCAGGAATAACGCCGATTGCAGCGCACGGCCGACCGCAGCCCAAGGGCATAGCAAAATTAAACAGACAGGGCGCGGATTCCGACCTCTGGAAATCCGCGCCCTGTCTGCTTGAATGTACGAATATAGGGAGGAGAAGTAAGCTGTTAAAAATACCCGCTAAACAAATCTGAACGGGCCGCCCTGACCCAGCACGCGTGCCAGGCTGGCGCAGGCGGAATAGGGCGTGTACTTGCCCGTGACACCGCCGGTAGAAAAGCTGCTGATCTCAAGGCAAAAATGAATACCGTCGCCCTTGAGGTCGATGACATGGGTATTGGTGTTGACCGCCGGGTCGGAAACCACAATAGAACGGGTGCGGTCAAAGCCGATGCCGGCCAGTGCAACCGTCGCATGCACATTGACGTTGCGGGGATAAAGCGCGCAGGCCTCACGGGTGCTGCACTCGCAGACAACGGTGCGCTCGGTGTCGTTGCGGCCCAGGCTCTGAGGGCTTTTTGTTGTCACAATTGACACCTCGGTCAGCAGCTGGCTGCCGTCCGCAATGCCGTCAACACCAAGGATGGCGCCGTGCGGCAGATAAATTCTGCGCCCATATTTTGCCGCCTGCTCCTTGGCATGACGCTCAAACGCCTCGTCCGCAAAGGCCGTTACCGAAAAAATCATTACGTCGCAGTGCTTGATAATATTATCAAAATTTGCTTTAAGCACATTGGCAGTAGCACTTTCGACCACGAGGTCGGTTTTTTCAAGCAGCGCCTCGTCCTGCGCAACCACGACAGGAAACGTCCTGCCCTCAGGCGCAAAATCCAGCGCCTGAACAAAAGAGACCGATATGCCCTCAAAGTTGCTCAGGCTGTTAAGCATGGTAGCGCCGATCTTACCGCAGCCTAAAAATCCGATATTTTTATAATCTGCCATTGTTATTTCCTCTTTACACGCGGTAGCGCTCAATCATCGTAACAATGCGATGCGCTGCCGCCACGGCGGCTTTGTGATCCTGCGAGAAATTCATACGGAAGCTCTGGGTAAACTGCGGCCCAAACTCGGCGCCGGGCGTTACCGTTACGGCAGCCTGTGCGCGTAAAAGCTTAATAAACTGCAGCATGTTAACCTCCAGCTGGGGGATGGTAACAAACACATAGCTGCCGGCCTCAGTGGTGCGTGCCGAGCAGCCCGGGCATGCCCTGAAGATTTCAAGCAGCGCGTCACGGATAGCCTGATGCTGGCGCACCCGCTCGGCCATCCAGCCCTCCGGCTCGGCAAACCAGTCCTTAAACACCGCCTGACTGTAGCCGCCCGCACGCAGCGACACAATAGCCTGCAGCTTTTCCATGCGGGTGATAATGTCGGCGGAGCCATAGGCAACGCCGAGGCGATAGCCGCTTAACGACTCGGTCTTGGACGGGCCGATAATGGTAACCAGCCGTTCGGGGCGCTCCGGCAGTGCGCGCAGATGGGTGTAGGGCAGCGTGTCCGAGAATATCTGGCGGCTGTAAAGCTCGTCGGCGATGACGGCAACGTCATACTGTCTGGCCAGACGGCCGATGGCGGCCACTTCTTCGGGGGAATAAATTACGCCGGTAGGATTGTTGGGGTTTGAGAACAAGAAAACCTTCGCGCCGTTTTTAAAAGCGGCCTCCAGCCCGGCGAGATCAAGCCCCGAATAATGCTCCACATCGTTAAAGCAAAGCTGTACCGGCACAAGCGTACCGTCAAAGAACTCCACCAGCTTGCGGTTGGCAAAATAGTCCGGCTCAATAATGGCAACCTTATCGCCTCTGCCGACAAGGGCGCCCATTGCAAGAAACAAAGCACCCTGCGTGCCGGGGGTCAGGATGATTTCGCTGTCGGCATCTACCGGTGCGCCGGAAAAGGCTGCAAGCTTACCGGCCAGGTCTTTTCTAATGTCGGCCTTGCCTCGATATTCGGTGTAGGCCTGCTTTCCGCCATCTTTAACACCTTCGATAAAGGTGTCCAGCGTGCCGGGCGTCGGTGTAAAGGCATCCACATCACCGTGCGAAAAATCTACCGGCGTACCGGGAATATTGTCGCCCTTAGCAGGCAGCGCCTCCTGCTTTTGCCGGGTCTCCTGACCGGGCGCAGTATCAACGCCTAATTTTTTAAATTTTTCCGTAATATAGTCCATGTACTATTCCTCCTTGCTGCCGTAGGGCGGCAGAACTACTTAATAAAAATATTGTACCAAAAGGCCGGCCTGCTGTAAAATTCTAAAAACAGCATAACAACATGCTTAATTTGAAATACCAATAGTCGCAAACGTTGCGAACATGCTTAAAAAAGGGTACAATAAAAATAATAACCGACAAAGGAGCCACACATGCTGCGAGATAGGGAATATGTATATGCCGTTTATCAGGAGCTCAGCTTCTCAAAAGCGGCCCAGCGGCTGTTTATTACACAGCCCGCGCTGAGCAACAAAATTAAAAAGATTGAATCTCAGATACGCATGCCGCTTTTTGACCGCAGCACCAACCCTATTGGGCTGACGGCTGCCGGACGGGCTTATGTTCACGCCGTTGAGAAGATTATGGCGGTGGAAAAGGAGCTGGGGCAGCAGCTTTCCGAGCTGTCAGCCAATCATTCCGGCAGTATCAGCGTAGGGGGCGCGGCTTTTTTCTGCGCACATGTGCTGCCTGAACTTTCGGCGCTGTTCCGGGAGCAGCACCCCAACTGTACCGTTAATTTCTTAGAGGGCAACACCGGCGATCTGACCCAGTGCCTGCAATCGGGTGTTGTCGATTTCATTTTGGATGTTGACCCCATGGACAGCAACGCCTTTGTCGGCCAGCCGATGGGTGAGGAGCATATTGTACTGGTGGTGCCGGCTCATTACGCCATTAACACACAGCTTAAAGGGCGCCGCCTGACCTTTGAGGAGGTGCGCGACGGCCGGTTTTATGAGGAAAGTTGTCCCAAAACCGACTTGAGCTATTTTAAGAACGAGAGCTTTTTGCTGCTGAAAAAGGGCAACGACATGCATCAGCGCGCGCTTAAGATGTGCCGGAACGCAGGCTTTGCGCCCAATGTCAAAATGTATCTTGACCAGATGCTCACCTCCTACTACGTTGCCTCAAACGGCTATGGCGTCGCTTTTGTCCGCAATGCGATCACCCACTATGTAGAGCCTACGGACAAGCTGTTTTTCTACAAAATAGACGATCCCGGCGTTGTGCGGGGCATTACGCTCTACTACAAAAAAGACGCCCATCTCTCCCCTGCCGCACGAGATTTTGCCCGGTTTATGCAGCAAACCAAAATAACCGCCGCCCTTGAGGACCCGGCCGGACAAACCGATCTATTATAGTCGGCGGCTCCAAAGTCGCCGCCGGAGTGGCAAGAATAATTTTATGCCCCTCAGACACATCCACACGGCACAGTATAAAACAGACCACAAAGCCGGTGCAAAACGCCCGTCACGTTTTGCACCGGCTTTGCTGCCTTCGTTATGGGAAGATTAAGCCGTTTCAGAGCTCTTTACGCACGTGATACATCGATTCAAGCACCAGCCAGTTCTGTGGAAAAAACCGGTTTATTGTCCAATAGCTTACACCGCCAAGATGATACGCCTCAACCAGCTCAAGCTTTGCCGCAATACTGCGGGCATCTTCAAACCATACGACATGCTGCTGCCCCTCATCGTCGTAATAGTAGAAGAAGGGTGCTTGCGCCTGTTCATCAAATTCAATCGCCGCGCCCACCCGCGCCGCAAGCTGAACCGCCTCGGTATTGGAAAGCGAGCGCGCAGTCGAGCCCGGTACAAACGGCAATGTCCAGTCGTAGCCGTAGTTGGGTATGCCCATCAGAATTTTTTGGCTTGGAATAACTGACACTGCATATTCGATCACCTGCCTGACCTTGTCTAAAGGCGCTACCGCCTGTGCAGGGCCTCGGGTATACCCCCACTCGTAGGTCATTAAAATAACATGGTCAACCGTAGCCCCGTGAAAGGGGTAGTCGTGCGCTTCATACAAAAGGCCTGGCTGATCTCCTTTAAGCTTGGGCGCCAGCGCAACCGATACTGAATAGCCCAGCGGACGCAAGGTGTCCACTGCTTTTTGCACAAAGCGGTTATACCGCTCCCGATCCCACGCGTAAATATATTCAAAATCGATATCCAGCCCGGTATAGCCCTTGGGCAGTGTTTTAAGTACATTTTCAATAATTCTGTCCTGCACAGCCTCGTCGTTTAAAATGGTGTGAACCAGCTCGCTGTCAAAGCTGCCACCCTGCTTAATATTGGTAATAACCATCAGCGGAGCGGTGCGTTGGGCGCGTGCCGCTTTAATGACGCTTTCATCCGGTATTGGTGCCAGACTGCCGTCCGGGCGTACCTGATAGCTGAAAATGCTGATAAAGGTCAGGTGCGGCAGCGTCTTTGCCAGCACCTCCTCACTAATATTGGAAAAGGCATAGCCGTTGACATCAATGGTGCCCCGCTTGGGCGCAGACAGCGGAATTGTAATCACCTGACCGGCCCATATAATATCGGGGTCGGCAATGCCGGGGTTGGCCGCCAGCACAGCCTGTGGGTCGACGTCATAGTCCCCTGCAATGCTGTAAAGCGATTCGCCGCGCTGCACAACATGCTGCACCTCATCAGCCATAACCACAATGGCCTGACCGATAATAAGATATTGCGTACCCTCAAGGCCGTTGTCGTCTATAAGCCGCTGCATGGGCACGTCATATTTCTTGGCAATGGCATAAACGCTGTCCCCCGGCTGAACAATATGGATTTTCAAAGCCACCCATCCCCCGCGCAAAAGTATAATTACAGTTAAAACACACAGACCGGGCCGATGCGAATAGTTGCGTCCGTCAGGAACGGCAACGCCATCAGGCGCAAAGCAGACAGTCAGAGCAGCTCCGTTTTCTATGGGTTTAACTGCGCATTCATTATAATATATGAGCGCGTCCCGAATGCCATGCGAAAAAAGATGCCGCTGCACCCGCTTATATCGGTGCGCTGTACTGCACGGCAATCTTGAACCGTCATTAAAAACTGTTATAATAGAGTCGGAAACCCAGAGAGCCTCTGATGGAATGCATAAACAGCTTACCGACGGCTAATTTTGCGTCTGACTGTGTTAAAAGCAGTTATAACAGCCAGTCTTATGGTCATTTTAGGCCTTGCCGGTCGCAAGATTTTCTTACCGTTAGCCTGCATGCGAATTAATTATAGGCTCTCTGGCAAACAGTGCGCCGTCTTAAAACCGGCGACGTTTAAGCGCAAAGGAGGAACCGCCATGTTAAGCACCAGAACCCAAGCCCCCGATTTTACATTGCCCGATAAGGACGGCAAGCCCGTTTCATTGTCGGATTTTCGCGGCAAAGCCGTCATCCTTTATTTTTATCCCCGAGATAATACGCCGGGCTGCAGTCGTCAGGCCAGCGCCTTTGCGCAGGCCTTTGCCCAGTTTCAGGCACAGGGAGCGGTCATTATCGGTATCAGCAAGGACAGCATAACCTCTCACCAAAAATTTGCCGAAAAATACAATCTGCCCTTTCTGCTGCTGTCCGACCCCGAACTGACGGTTATCAAAGCCTATGACGTCTGGCAGGAGAAGAAAAACTATGGCAAGGTGAGCATGGGCGTTGTACGCAG
>JAEWYJ010000171.1 GCA_023395695.1 Bacillota bacterium
GTTTTATACAGTCCGCAGCTTTTGATAATCTCGCCGATATCCTCCGGCGTTGCGGCTGCGAGCGCTTCAAGCGTCGGATATGTTGAAAACAGCGCGGGCGTCACCATATTGACCCGTGCGTCGGTGCACTGTGCCGAAAGCCGCACCGCAATTAAAAGCTCGTGCGGCTTAACGTACGTCAGCGAACAGATGGCGTCGGGGTAGGCTGCCTTTAAAAGGCGCACCGCCTCGGCGGCGCGTTGTTTTTTAGTCATGGGGTATTCCTCCTGAGCATGATTGACATTGAATTTGGGGCGTCCCGGCGCACCTGTGCCGGGCCTGTTATGCGGGCTTGAGCGGCTTGACATTGGCGGAATAGGCGTCCACCTCGCTGGGGGCGTTATTATAGATTGCGTCCACCGGGTCCCAGTAGGGGGCCTTGTCCAGATTATAGCGGCTGCCTGTGATGCTGCCCTGGTTGTAGCCCATGAATGCGCCGACCCATTCGGAAGACAGCATGGTTTTGACATAGGTCGAGGCCTCGCAGTTGTGTACACGCCCCTCCACCGAGAAGCCCGCAAAGCCGCCAATAGCCCGCGGTGCGCCATAGAGCTGGCCCGAAACGGCCAGCACCTCGCCCTCAACCTTGCAGCCGGTCAGAATAGCCCCGTGCAGCGTCCCTGCAAAGCCGCCCAGCTCGCTGTCCCCCGCGACGCTCACCTGAGCGGTGCAGTCGGTGATGCGGGCAAAGGCCGATTCGTCCCCGTCGCTATAATTGCCGATGACGCCGGCAAAGCCGCCGGTCTGGTAGCTGCCGGTGACCTTGCCCGAAACGTGGCAGTTGCTGACCTGCCCCGTGCATATGCCCGCCAGCAGGCCGGTGGCCACCTCGGAGGCGGCGGGCGGCAAAACAACGGGTGTTGAGACCGAGGCGTTTTCAAGCGTCAGATTCTGCACCTCTGAGCCGGGGCCGATGACCGCAAAAAAGCCGCCGATCAGCGGAACGTCGGGACTGTCGGGCGATGCAAGCGTCACGCTCAGGTTGCGGATGGTATGCCCCTGCCCGTCAAACACGGCGTTAAAGCCGATGGGGCGGTCGTCGCGGATGTCGTTGGTTAACAGCGGGCGATTAATACCAATAGGCGTAAAGGGCACGCCCTCAAGGTCGAGGTCGGCTTCAAGCAGGTAGCACTTCTGCTGGGCCTGCCGGTCGCCCGAGTTGATGGCCGCCGCCATTGCCAGCAGCTCGTCCACCGTGGCAATGCGCACCGGCTCATACTGCGCCTTGGGCGGGGCCGGCTCCGAAAGGTTGGTTGCCGCCGCAAGCTGCCAGACGGTATCGCCCTTGTGGTAAACGCGGCTGACCGGGTCGACCGGTTCCACCTGCAATGCCACCGGTACAAAGCGGTAGCGCACGCTGCGCAGCACGCCGCCGTCCGGGGCGGTACGCGTAAAGGTCAAAAGATAACTGCCGTCGCCTTCCGGGGGTGGCAGCGTAGCGGGGTCGTTGAGCGTGTAGGGCAGGGCGGTGTCGTAGCCGGCGTAGTAGTCGAGCTGGTACTGCTCGCCGTGCGCGGCAATATCCACCCCTAGAAAGAGGCTGCAAAGCCCCTCGGCCGTCGGCTGCGGCAGCGCATAATACGACTGCCCGGAAGCATCTGTTTTGGCAAAGCCACCAAGCAAATTCTTTTGTGCCAGCCAGCCATAGGCGTAGCTGACGGCATTCTCATAACCGGAGCCGTCAAAGTCGGAGCCGCCGCAGTAGGCCTCGTATATTTCGGCGGCTAAAAGCATGTCCGACAGCGTTTGGGCGGTGGAGGCAGCCGGTTGGGATACCGGCGGGGGAACGCTTGCACCGGGCTTCTGGCAGGCGCAGGCCATCACCAGCAGCACGGCAGGCAAGAGGTATTTCAGTCGGATCGGGCGCAGCATAACAATTCCTCCCTATTTGTTTAAAAGGCGATGTTCAAAGCGGAAAATGCCGGGCTGGCAAGCGGGTTGCACCCAACGGGGCAACAATGCAGCAATACGGCATATATTTTGAATACTTTTGGCAGCAGGGCACAAAAAGCAGTTGCCGGGCTGGTTGTTTTAAGCGGTGAATACAGGCTCTAAACGTCTTGCTCTGATTATACCGCGTCAAAAAGCAAAAAACAACGCAAAACACCCCGTAAGCGGGGAACAGAGGCATTTTAACGCAAGCGGCAAGCGCAATAAATATTGAGCTGATGGAAAACCAAGGTGTCTTGGCGGCTTGCTTCTGACCGCGCCGTCGTCCTTCAGGGGCGGCAGTCCATCCGCGCCCCCGCCTTGTCGGCCATAAAACAGCTCCGCCAATGATTGTATTTCGCTAAAAGCTGATAGCTTGTCCGCCTGTTTTCCGCCCTGTGCCCGCCCTGTTGCTGGCGGGCCGATGCCCGGCAAAGAGATTGACGCAGCGACGCGGAAAATACGCCGCCGTGCCTTTAAGCTTGTCGGTTATAGGTCGCAGCCCCGCAGCGTGTGCCGCGCTGCGGGGCTGCGACGGCGGGCGCCGGGGCTAGGTAAGACGCATCCTAACAGCAGCGGTTGCAGCGGCAGCAGCAACGGCAGCCGTTATTATTGGAGCCGTTGTCCGGCACTACGACAAAATCCGGCCAGAACAGGACGCTGGGGCTGCTGGTGCTGGTTCCCGCAACGGCGTTTTTGCGGCCCCGCCCGCTGTTGCCGTTGTTTGTGCTTGTTCCCGCAACCGACGTTGTGGCGGTGCTGGGGCGTGCGCTTTTGCATCCGCATCCGCGCCGGTCGTTGCCATTGTCATTGACGCTGGTTCCGGCGACGCTTTCTGTTTGAGAAGCGGATGCGACAGAGGCGCTGTTACATCTGCAAGGCATAATAATCAACTCCAAAAATGGTTTGCTTCATCCTATGCCAAAGCGGTTAAAAAGGTTTCAGAATGGGGCGACGCCTGTGCAAAGGCATGGCAATTTTTTGACGCATACCGGTCTTAAAATTTTTATAAAAATGCCGGATTGTCCTGAAAAAGCGCATTGGAATCAGGGCTTGGCATAAATATGCCCCGGTACAAGCTCTGTGGTTTTGACAATTATTGAAGCCCGGGCGCGGTATACTCATGTGTACAAGGGGGGAGAGCCTTGCCCACCGTTATCTATGTGGATGTTCTGCTGGTCGTCAATTTTATGGTCAACTTTATATTGCTGCGGGTAACGGCACTGCTCCTGCGCCGGCAACCGGTGTTTTGGCGGCTGTGTCTGGCGGCTGCGCTTGGCGCTTTTGGCGCGCTGGTCATCTTTGTTCCGGTTTATAACCGCGCGGTGCTGCTGCTGTATCAGCTTTTGCTTACAGCTGTCATGTCGGTTGCCGCCTTTGGATGCAGGGGCGTTCGGCGTGTTGTTTGGGCAGCGTTTTGCCTTTTTACTGTCAGCCTGCTCACATCGGGCCTGCTGCTGCTGTTGTCGGTCACGCTGCGCCCGCGCGGGATGCTGGTTTCAAAAGGAGCGGTGTACCTTGATATAAGTGCGGCGGCGCTTGTCGGATGCTGCATTGCGGCCTATTTTATTGCGGGCGGCTTATCCCGACTGCTTGGGCGAGGCGCACCCAAGGGAACCTTATGCGAGATAACCGTGCTGCACGCAGGGGCGGTGAGCGTTTTCCCTGCGCTGCTCGACACCGGCAGCAATCTGGTGGAGCCGTTTTCGCACTGCCCGGTCATCGTCTGCGAGGAGGCGGCGCTTGGACACACGCTGCCGCCGGCGCTCAAGGGCTTTGATCTGGCGACGCCGCCGTCTGCCGGGCTGCGGCTTGTGCCCTATAAAACACTGGGGAATTCGGGGCTGCTGCCCGCCTTTATGCCGGACACCCTGCTGGCGCGTCTGCCGGGGCAGGAGGTCAGAAAGCTTGGCAGCTGCTATATTGCGGTGCTGGCCCGGCCGCTGGGCGCCGACGACTACCGCGCGGTCTGTAACCCGCAGGCGCTGGAGCGCGCGCCGGGCACGGGCCCTTCAACGCAAATGCTGCATTCTCTAAACAGTTAAGCCTGTTAAAAACCCAACTGCTTTGGCGGTCTGCATTGTGCCCGGCCGCGTTGCCGCCTCTGGGGGCGTGGGCCCGTCGGGATTTTCCGTCTTGCCGGTTGCAACGTATTTTCGCCAATTCGGTCTCGTTTTCTTATGGATTTAGCTCTATCAGGATCAAGTACAGAAAGTGGGGGCGTAAACATCATGAAAAATTCAGTGGGGACATTCTGCGGGGCGCTGCGGCTGCGGCTTTATCTGCTGCTGTGGCGGATGGGGCTGGCCGAAGCGGTGCATTACATACACGGCCCCGAGACGTTGCCCGCGCCGCTTTCGCGCGAGGAGGAGCGGGTGATCTTCATCCGCCTTGAGCAAAAGGATTTTGAGGCGCGCCAGCAGCTTATCACCCACAACCTGCGGCTGGTGGTGTATATTGCGCGCAAGTTTGAAAGCTCCGGTTTGGGGGTCGAGGATCTCATTTCAATCGGCACCATCGGCCTGATTAAAGCGGTGAACACCTTTTGCCCAAGCAGGGGCATTAAGCTGGCAACCTATGCCTCGCGCTGTATTGAGAACGAAATTCTTATGTACCTGCGCAAATGCCAGCCCTTAAAAAACGAGGTGTCGATTGACGAGCCGTTAAATATCGACTGGGACGGTAACGAGCTGCTGCTCTCGGACGTCTTAGGCACCGAGGCCGACTCAATTAACCGGCCTGTTGAGCAGGACGCCGAAAAAAGCATGCTTGCCGACGCCATTAATAAGCTCTGTGAGCGGGAGCGACTGATTATGCAGCTGCGCTTCGGCTTTTTAGACGGCAAGGAGCGAACCCAAAAGCAGGTGGCCGATATGATTGGCATTAGCCAGTCATATATTTCACGGCTTGAAAAGCGCATCATCAAGCGGCTGCGGCGCGACCTTGACAAGGTCATGTGACACGCCGCAGGCCCATTGGTCAATCAGCCGGGCTTGCTCTGAGAAAAAATAGCCGGGCCATTTTAAGGCGGAAAGGCGCTTGGCGCAAACCTTTGACCGAAAAGGGCGTCAAAGCCGTGGGCGTCAAAACTGTCTGCTTTTTAAGCTTGCCGACTGTATAGCCGCCGAACTTCAAAACCGCCCCGTCCTGACGGCTTGTTTTCCGCATTGCGGCGGCGTCCTTCTTGCCGGGCATCAGCCCAGCTGCGGCGTTGCTTTGCAGCGCAAAACTAGGGATGCCAATGCTGGGCCGCTTTTAAAAGTAATCGGCTATATCATGTAATTGCGGGGCGGGCCATACGGCCTGCCCTTTGGCCGTATGGCCGGTCAACTGCTCACCGGCGGCCGGACGGGAGCCATTTATAGCCGTGCACCTTGACAAAGCGTTGATGGGGGCGTATAGTTACCGGCATAAGGGTTAGTTTATACTAACCTGAGCCTTATAAATCATAAGCAACAGGAGGAATAGATATGTCGGTAAAACTCGATGGCGTCATGGAGACGCTGCTGATTACGCTTTACATCCGGGCAAAGGATGCGGTGAGCGCAAGCCCTGTCATCAACGACCAAAAGGCCGCCGGGATGGTTGCAGAAATAGACTACGACTTCTCTAAATTTGAGAGCGGCGTCATGTCCTATTACGGTGTACTTGCACGCGCCAAAATGATGGACGATCATGCGCGGGCGTTTATCGGCCGAAACCCGGAGTGCGTTATTGTGTCGGTGGGCTGCGGGCTGGACACCCGGTTTTCTCGTGTGGATAACGGCAAAATCCTGTGGTATAATCTTGATTTTCCCGAGGTGATCGCGCAGCGTGGGCTGTTTTTTGAAGCGCATCCCCGTGTGACCGACATCCCCAAATCGGCGCTTGACCCCGACTGGACGCAGGCTGTAAAGATAAACGGACGCCCATTGCTCATTATTTCGGAGGGGATGCTGATGTATCTGCACGAAAACGAAGTCGCACAGCTGCTTGGCATATTAACAGCCGGCTTTGACCGCTTTGAAGCGCATTTTGACCTGCTCTACAAGGGGATGGTGAACAAAGGGCGCATGCACGATACCGTCAGAAAAACCGGTGCGCAGTTTAACTGGGGCGTTGGGGATGGCAGCGAGGTGGTGCGCCTTTGCCCCGCGCTCAGGCAGACGGGGCTTATTAACTTTACCGACGAAATGCGGCGTTTGCTGCCGGGTGTTAAAAAGCTGCTGACGCCGATTATGTATCTGACCAATAACAGGCTGGGCATTTACACCTATCGAAGGGATGTATAATTTTGTTAAGGCCCGGCAGCCAAAGGGCCGCCCCTACAGC